>JAEWCK010000340.1 GCA_023390675.1 Pseudomonadota bacterium | reverse complement strand
GCGCCCGCCGCCTTCGTGGGGACCGGCAAGAAGCCCGAGCCGCCGCATGCGGTGCCGACGACGGGAGCGCCGCAGGGCGACGCCGGCGTCGAGCTCACCGAGGTTTCGTTCGGATCGAGCGTGCCCGAGCCCGACCGGCGCAGCGAGGAGCGCTCGCAGCTCTCGGTCTATCGCTCGGCGACGTTGCGCTGGCAGGATTACGAGGCGCTGTGCCTGATCCGCAACATCTCGTCCGGCGGGATGATGGGCAAGCTCCATACCGACATGATGCCCGGCGAGCCGGTGACCGTGGAGATCCGCTCGGGGACGCTCACCCCCGGCCATGTCGTCTGGTCGCACGACAATCTGGTCGGAGTGCAGTTCGATCACCGGATCGACGTGCTCGAGGTGCTCCACGCGCCGGTTTCCGGCGAAGCCGACACGCTGCTCCAGCGCATGCCGCGCGTGCGCATCTCGTGCCCGGTCAGCCTGCTCGTCGACGGGACGCGTCAGCAAGTCACCTTGGTCGACGTGTCGCAGGGGGGCGCCAAGCTGGCGACCGATCTGCTGCGCGAAGGCGACGACGTGACGATCGGCATCCGCGGGCTCGATCCGCATCGCGGCACGGTGCGCTGGGCGCATGACGGCCATGCCGGCATCGCCTTCCTCGCGGCGATCCCGTTCGACAAGCTCGCCAAATGGGCGCTCGAGCGCCAGGCCGAAGGCTGATCTAGCGACCTGCGAGCGCGGCGCGGGCGATCTCGTCGTCCTCGCTCGCCGCCGCGCCCGAGACGCCGATCGCGCCGACGATCTTGCCATCGACGACGATCGGGATGCCGCCCGCGATCGGCAGCTGATCGCGATTGGCCAGCGTCACCGTGCGCCCGCCGAGCGTCCGCTCCTCCATCGCGCTGGTCGGCGAGCGATAGCGTGCCGCGCTTTCGGCCTTGCGCTGCGCGACGAAGATCGAGCCATATTGGGTATCGTCCATCTTCGCGAAGGCGACGAGCTCGCCCGAAGGCTCGACCACGGCGATCGCCATGCGGAAGCCGCGCGGCTTCGCCGCCGCGATCGCGCGGGCGATCAGCGCCTGCGCCTGTTCGAGCCCGATCGGCGCCCCATATGCGGGTGCGGGCGTCGAGGGCCTGGCCGGCGCGGTCTGCGCCAATGCCGGTACGGGAACCACAAGCACAGCGGCGGCGATCAGCAAATGGCGCATCGTCTTCCTCCTATCGCGTGGGCACGGGCTCGGCGCCCGAATAATCGTAGAAGCCGCGCCCGGTCTTGCGGCCGTACCAGCCGGCCTCGACATATTTGACCAGCAAGGGCGCGGGGCGGAACTTGGGATCGCCGGTGCCTTCGAACAGCACGCGGCAGATGTCCAGGCACGTGTCGAGCCCGATGAAGTCGGCAAGCGTGAACGGCCCCATCGGGTGATTGAGCCCCAACTGGCACGCCGCGTCGATATCGGGGATCGTCGCGACGCCTTCGCCCAAGGCGAAGCACGCCTCGTTGAGCATCGGCATCAGCACGCGATTGACGATGAAGCCCGGCGCATCGTTGGCGTGGACGATGCGCTTGCCGAGCGACTGGCCGTATTTCTCGACCGCGGCGACGGTCGCATCGGCAGTGGCGAGGCCGCGGATCAGCTCGATCAATCCCATCACCGGCACCGGATTGAAGAAGTGGACGCCCATGAAGCGCGCGGGATCGGGCGAGGCCTGGGCGAGGCGAGTGATCGGGATCGACGAGGTATTGCTGGCGAGGATCGCATCGGCGCCCAGCACTTTGCCGACATTTTCGAAGATCGCGCGTTTGATCGCCTCGCGCTCGGTCGCGGCCTCGATCACCAGCTCGCAAGGCGCCATCGCCGAAACGTCGGCGACGGGCTCGATCCGATCGAGCGCGGCCCCAGCGTCGGCGTCGGCGATCTTCTCCTTCTCGACGAGGCGGCGGAGCTGCTTCGCGATCCCGGCCTTGCCCGCCTCGGCGCGCGTCAAATCGACGTCGGAGAGCAGAACGCGATAGCCTGCCTGCGCCGAAACCTGCGCGATCCCCGCGCCCATCTGCCCCGCGCCGATCACGCCCACCGTCTGCATTCTCACTCTCCTCACACTGCTTGCGCGCCTCCTATCGTGTCGGAAGCGAATCGGCTAGCATCGCGGCCATGCTGACCATCGCGCTGCTGCCGCTCGCCCTTTCCGCCGCTTCGCTCCAGGACCAGCCCGACGCCGAGAAGATCTTCGGCGACTGGGCGGTGGCTTGCGACAACAACAAGCGCTGCGAGGCGACCGCGCTGGTGCCGATGGAATGGCTGGGCGAGGATGACGGCGGCCCGACCCAGATGATGATTACCCACGACGCGGGGCCCGTCGCCGGATTCACGATCGACGTGCGGCCGGCGGAGGAGAAGCCGGGCGCGTTCGACGTGGCGATCGACGGCAAGCAAGTCGCGGCGGGCAAGACGACGGCGTATCAGGCCTATGCCGATGAGGGGATCGCGCTGCTGCCGGCGCTCGCGAACGGCAAGGAATTGACGCTGATGGCAGGCGGCAAGCGGGTCGGGCGCGTATCGCTCGCCGGGCTTGCGGCGACACTGCGCTACATGGACGCCGTGCAGGGCCGCGCCGGGACGGTGACGGCGCTGGTTGCCAAGGGGGACAAGCCGGCGAGCGCGGTACCCGCCGCGCCGGCGATGCCGCGGATCACCGTGCTGCACCCGCCGGCGGGAGAGGCCGCAGCGCCCGCGCAGATCGTGATCAACACAATGATGACGGCCGGCGAGTGCGAGAGCGAGGTAGAGCTCAAGCCCGAATTCCATCCGCTCGATGGCGCGGCGACGCTCGCGCTGATCCCGTGCGGGAGCGGGGCCTACAATTACAACAGCGCGGTGTTCGTGCTGCGCGGCGGCAAGGCCGAGCCGGCGAAGTTCGACGTGCAGCCCGGCTGGATGGAGGGATCGGCGGGACCTGCGCTTGCGACCAATGCGAGCTGGGACGAGAAGAACGGGTTGCTCCACCATTTCGACAAGGGCCGGGGCCTGGGCGATTGCGGGACCGCGATGACCTGGGGCTGGGACGGCACGCGCTTCCGCCTGATCGAGGCGGCGCGGCTGGAGGAGTGCCGCGGCTCGATCGAATGGCCCACGGTGTTCGTCGCCGACCCGGTCTGGAAGAACTAGGGCGCGGCCCTGAGCGGCTGCGCCTCGCACAGGATCAACGCGAACCAGCCCTGCGGATCGGTCCATTCGCGAATTGGAGTCCAGCCGCCGGCGCGGAGCAGCATGCGGCCGCCATTGGGGCCGTATTTGTGGCTGTTCTCGGTGTGGATCGTCTCGCCCGCAGCCATCGAAAAGCCGCGGCCGTCGACACTGAAATCCACGTCGCGCAGCGCCTCGAGATGCATCTCGATCCGCGCCGCGTCGGCATTCCAGATTGCGCGGTGCGCGAAGGCGTCGAGCGGGATCGTGCCGTTCAGCTCGCGATTGATCCGGGCGAGCAGATTGAGATTGAATGCCGCAGTGACGCCTTCGGCATCGTCATAAGCGGGGACCAGCACGTCCGGCGACTTGACCCGGTCCATCCCGATCAGCAGCCGCGACCCTTCGCCGAGCCAGGTGCGCATCGCGCGGAGCAAGTCGACCGCGTGCCACGCATTCATGTTGCCGATCGTCGAGCCGGGGAAGAAGCCGAGCTTGGGCAACGCCGCGACCTGCGCGGGGAGCGGCACGGGGCGGAGAAAATCGGCTTCGACCGGGAGCACCGGCAGGCCGGGGAAATCGGCGGCGAGCGCGCGCGCGGATTTGCGCAGGAAATCGCCCGATATGTCGATCGGCACATAAGCGGCGGGGTGAATCGCGCGGAGCACGCGCGGCGTCTTGGCCGACGACCCCGACCCGAACTCGACCACCGCGGCGTTGCGCGCCGAAAGCCCGGCAAGCTCGGGACCGATCCGGTCGAGCAACGCCGTCTCGGTGCGCGTCGGATAATATTCGGGGAGCGAAGTGATCGCCTCGAACAGCTCCGAGCCGCGGCGATCGTAGAACCAGCGCGCCGGGATCGCGCGCGGGCGCGCCGCGAGCCCGTTCAACACATCGGCGCGGAAATTGGGATCGGCGAGGCCGGCCTGGCCGTCTTCGAGCTCCTGCTTCAGCATCGACGCATACTCCGCTCGTCATCCCGGCGAAAGCCGGGATCCAGGATCACAAAGGCCGGCGCGTTCGGCTCTGGACCCCGGCTTTCGCCGGGGTGACGGGGAAAGAACATCGTCACACGTCCCTTGCCAGACGCACGCCAGTGAATTGCCAGCGCTGATGCGGGTAGAAGAAATTGCGATACGAGGCGCGGACATGGCCGCGTGGCGTGGCGCACGAGCCGCCGCGCAGGACGAACTGCCCGCTCATGAACTTGCC
>JAEWCK010000214.1 GCA_023390675.1 Pseudomonadota bacterium | reverse complement strand
GACGATGGAGGCGGGGCGCGGTAGATTCACAAAGATGGACCGCCCCAACTACATCACGCCCGCCGGCTACGCCGCGCTGCAGGCCGAATACCACGCCCTCTTCGCCACCGAGCGGCCGGCTTTGGTCGAGACGATCGCCTGGGCCGCCGGCAATGGCGACCGCTCCGAGAACGGCGACTATATCTACGGCCGCAAGCGGCTGCGCGAGATCGACCGGCGGCTCGGCTGGCTGTCGAGGCGGATGAAGGCGGCCAAGGTCGTCGATCCGGCGCAGCAGCCCGACCGCAGCCGCGTCTATTTCGGTGCCGAGGTCAGAATCGCCGACGAGGACGACAATTACCGCACGCTCACGCTGGTAGGCGACGACGAAGCCGATGCCGGCAAGGGGCTGGTCGGCTGGAACTCGCCGATCGCGCGGGCGCTGCGCGGCGCGGGCGTCGGCGACCTCCGGCGCGTCACCCTCCCCGGTGGCGAGCGCGAATATGAAGTGATTGCGATCACTTACCCCTGATATGCGGCGAACCGCCGATCGGGCGGATAGCCTCGCTCCGGCGCCCCGCTACACTTGCACCCGGCCGCAAGCGTTTCGCGGCCGCGTGAGAGAGCGTGGGGACATATGACGGCACAGCGTATCTATGTGTCGGGGCGCGTGCAGCGCGTCGGCTATCGCGACTGGGCGGTGCGGACCGCCCAGAAGCTCGGGGTCAAGGGCTGGGTCCGCAACCTGACCGACGGCCGCGTCGAAATGATGGTGGAAGGCGACGAGGACGCGCTCGGCGCGCTCGCCGAGGCCTGCCGGCAGGGCCCGCCGCTCGCGCGGGTCGAGCATGTCGAGGCCTTCGCGGCCGAAGGCGAGCGTCCGGCCAAGGGATTCACCAAGCGCTTCACCGCATAGGCGGGAACGCCCTCGCCTCCCCGCGCTTTGATGCCGGGAGGAGAGTGACATGGAAAATCCCCGCACCGAAGCCGCGCGCGACACCGACGACAGCGCATTGATCGAGGGCATCGAGCCCGCGCCGTCGCAGCAAGGCCGCAGCGGCGGCGATCTGGCGCGCGACGTGGCGACCGAGGCCGAGCTCGACGCGATCGACGAGCCTTCGAACCACGAGCGCGTCACCAAGCAGGACGATATCGACCACGCGCAGGAAGTCCGCCCCGATCGCGCGCGCGGCGCCTGAGCTGAAACGCAGGGTTTCCCGCCGCCCGATTGACGCTGCCGGGGCCGTGTGAAAGGTTCCGCTCGCGCAACGGCGAGAGGAGAACCCATGCCCATCCCCGCAAGCTGGTCCGACAGGCTGCTGAGCATCCTGCGCGTCGTCGTCGGGCTCGCCTTCATGGAGCACGGCCTCTCCAAATTCTTCGGCTTCCCGCCCTCGCCGGCCCCCTTCCCCTCGCCGCTGCCACCCGAGCTGCTCGCTTCGGCCGCAATCGAGCTGATCGCCGGCGGGCTGATCGCGATCGGGCTGTTCACTCGTCCCGCGGCGTTCATCGCCTCGGGCATGTGCGCGGTGGGCTATTTCCAGTACCATGCCGGGATGGGCGACAAGTTCTTCCCGCTGGTCAATGGCGGCGAGGCGATCCTGCTCTACTGCTTCGCCTTCCTCTATCTGGCGGCAGCCGGCGGCGGTGCGTGGAGCGTCGACCGGGCGATCAACAGGCGCTGAGGATCAACTCGCCGCCGGGCAGGCATAGCCCGCCAGCGCCGCCTCGAGGAGCGGCTTGACCCTGGCGGGCGGCAGCCTGGCGAGCGAATCGAGGCTCATCGTCGCGCCGATCTGCTTCGCGAGCAGATAGCCGATGAAATAGCCGAATCGCGGCGGGAACCGGCTCTTGCCGTCGCCGAAGAAGAAGGCGGCGTAATCGCCCTGATCGGTCGAATCGAGCTTCGCGCGCGTGAAGCACATCGCTTCATCCAGCCGCGGCTCGACTTCGGGGCGGATCGGGCGCGGCGTGACGAGCATCAGCGTGCGATCGTCGCCGCCGGGATTCATCTGCCCAGCGACATAGGTGGCCAGCCCCTCCTGCCACAGCGAGCACCACAAGGCCTCGCAATCGGCGAAATAGCGCGCGTGGTGGAAATGGAAGAGCTCGTGATCGAGGAACGGCCCGATCGTGCTCGCATCGTGCACCTTGGCGATCACGTCGGCGCCGAACACCGCATAGGTCTTGCCGCCGATGTCGCGCGTGCCGCCGTCCATCTCGCCGATCGAATGGAGCAGATAGATCGTCGCGGGCGGCACGTAATCGGGGAAGAAGCGGCGGAAATGCACGTTCGCCGCAGCATAGGCCGTGGCGAAGCTGCTCGCCGCGGCGAGGAACTTCGCGCGATCGGCGGGATAGGATTCGAGCGCCTTCTGGATGCGCGTGTCGTACTTCTCCTCGGTCGCGCCGAAGCGCGGCTGGTAGAAGCCCGGGATGAGCGCATTGAACCTGTCGCGGAACGCCTTGACGCGCTCGACGGGCGGCATCGCCGTGGTGCTCGTCGCGAAGGCGTCGAAATCGGCGGTATAGGATTTGAGCTCCTGCGCCGCGGCCGGGAGCGCGGCCAACAATGCGACGATGGCGATCAGCTTGCGGAACATGGATCCCTCCTGCACCGCCTAGTCTAGCACGAGGTGTGCTGGTTGGATAGCACGCTGCTGCGAACCGCCACCCCCCGCCCGGCGATCAGCCCGCCTTGGCCCGGCTCGCGCGCGTGCAGGCGCGCATATAGGCGATCGCCTCCCCCGCGCCGGCGAGCGGCCGTTCGATCGCATGGCCGGCGATCTCGACGCGGATCGAAGGCGCAGCAGCGAGCGCGCCCAGCCAGCTGTCGTCGTCGCCGTCGACGAGCATGGCTCCGCCCTTGCCGTCGCTGAACAAGCCCATCGCGCTCAATTCGCGATCGAGCGTGCCGAAGCGGACGCGACCCTTATATTCGGCGTCGGAGTCGAGATCGGTCCATGCGGGATTGGCAAGCGAGACGTAGAGCTCGGGCTCGTCGGGGCTGGTCGAGAGGTCGAGCTCGCCGCCATCGGCCTCGAGGACGAACCAGCACGCCTTCTCGAAGCCGTACACCCTCCAGTCGCCGAACACCTTCTCGGGATAGGTCTCGTCGGGATTGGCCGCCTCCTGCGCCGCCGCCGGCGCGGCCGCCAGCATCAGCCCGAAAGCCGCGATTGCGAACCGCATCTCACCCCTCCCCCAAAGCGCGAAACCGGCACGATAACCCAGATCGTTCAGCCCGGGTAGATCGTCCCCGCATCGACGAAGCACAGCGGATTGCCCCAAGGGTCGTCGGCATAGAAGGAACGCTCGCCCCAGGGACGAACCACGGGCTCGCCCGCGGGCGTTCCATGGACGTCCTCGGTGCTCAGGCTGCCGAGCGCCGCGGCGCGGGCGTGGACCGCGTCGAGATCGGCCACGGTGAAATACAGCGCCTTGGCGGCGGGATGCGGGTCGGGAACTTGGACGACCTGCAGCGTCACCCCGCCGGCATCGAGATAGAAGCGCTGCCCCATCTGGATGCGCCCCTCCTGCCCGAGCAATTCGGCGTAGAAGTCACGCGCCGCCTCGAGCGCGCGGACTTCCAGATTGAGGCGAAACAGCCTCGGCGTGTCGGTCATGATCGATCTCCTGTGCGGTTACGGGGTCGCGGCCGAACCAGTCGAGCCAGTCGCGCGCGAGCGCGAGGCGCGGCGGCACGAGCCGGTAGACGCGGCTCCGCCCCCGCCGCTCGTGCGCGATCGCCCCTGCGGCCTCGAGCAGCTGGAGGTGGCGCGTGGTGGTAGGCCAGGCATGGCCGAACAGCCCGGCGATCTCGCCCGCGGTCATCGCCTTGCCCTCGGCGAAGTTGAGGCTGATCAGGATCCGCCGCCGCGCGGGGTGCGCGAGCGCAGTGAACAGGGCTTCGTAGGCGTCGGGGGTGTCGGGCACGGGGGATTATTAGCACATTCGCTAAATGAGTCCAGTCAGCACATCGTCACCCCGGCGAAAGCCGGGGCCCAGGGTTTCTCTGCCGTGCCGCGTGGGGCTCTGGATCCCGGCTTTCGCCGGGATGACGGTGGAGAGGCTAGGCCGCCGCCTCATCGGCGAACAGCGCCTTCAGATCCTTCTTCAGGATCTTGCCATTGGCGTTTCGGGGCAGCGTATCCTGTACGAAGCGCACCTGTACCGGCACCTTGAACGCCGCGATGCGCGCGCGGACCCAGTCCTGCAACTCGGCTTCGGTCGCATGCGTGCCGGGCGCGAGGTGGACCACCGCGACGGGCTCCTCGCCCAGCGTCTTGTGCGGGATGCCGATCAATGCGCAGTCGGTCACCGCGGGATGCGCGTAGAGCACGTCCTCGACTTCGCTCGAATAGATGTTCTCGCCGCCGCGGATGATGATGTCCTTCGCCCGGTCGACGATATAGAGGAAGCCCTCCTCGTCGAGCCGTGCGAGGTCCCCGGTGCGCACCCAGCCCTGCACGAAGGTCTCCGCCGTCGCCTCGGGCTTGTCCCAATAACCCTTCACGATCATCGGTCCGCTGGCCCAGAGCTCGCCGACTTCGCCGACGGGCAGCTCGCGGTCGCCCTCGACGGTCATGATCCTGAGGCTCGCCACCGGCACGGGCAGCCCCGCGCTCGTCGGACGCGAGAGATAATCCTCTCCGCCATGGCTGGTCACCGTCGCCATCGTCTCGGTCATCCCCCAGCCATTGCCGGGCAGCGCGCCGAACTCTTCGTAGATGCGCCGGACCAGCTCGGGCGCCGAAGGCGCGCCGCCGTAGGAGATGTTCTCGAGGCTGGAGAGGTCGTATTTGTCGCGGTCGGGATGCTCGAGCAGCTGCCACGCGATCGTCGGCACGCCGCCGGTCAAGTTCACCTTCTCGCGCTCGATCACTTCCATCGCCTTCACCGGCTCCCAGCGGCGCATGAACACCACCGTGCCGCCCGCCGCGATCATCGCCATCAGCCCGGCCGAGCAGGCGGTGACGTGGAAGAGCGGGATCACCAGCAGGCTCGTCTTGGGCTCGGGCGCGGCAGGCACTTCCTCGCCGCGGCGAAGCAGCGAGCGCGCCGCCGAATAGCCGGTCGAGAGGATGTTGGTCATCAGATTGCGGTGCGTGCCGAGCGCACCCTTGGGATTGCCGGTGGTGCCGCTGGTATAGAAGATCGTCGCGTCGTCGTCGGGCGCGATCGCGACTTCGGGAAACGCGATCTCGGGGAGCGAAGCCCAGTCGCCGGTCCTGCCGACCAAATCCTCGAGGCACACCGCCTTGCCGTCCAACGCGCCGGTGCAGCGGCTGACGACGACGCGTTCGAGATCGGGCAGATCGTCGTAGCAATGCTTCAATCGCTCGTGCCGCTCGGCATCGACGAAAAGCACTTTCGATCCCGAATCCTTGAGCCCGTATTCGAGCTCGCCGCCGGTCCACCACGCATTGAGCGGGACGAGGATCGCTCCGATGCTCGTCGCTGCGAAGAAGATCGTCGGCCACTCGGGAAGGTTGCGCATCGCCAGCGCGACGCGGTCGCCCTTCCGCACGCCCATGTCCGCGAGATGCTTCGCGAGGTGGCAGACCGCGCGATAGTTCGCCTCATAGGTGACGCGCTCGTCCTCATAGACGGTGAACACGCGCGGCCCGTAAGCGCGCACCGCCCGCTGGAGGAAGGCGAGCGATGGCGGCGCATTCTTCCAGATCCGCGTGGGCACGCCGCGGATGTCGGCCGTCTCCATCTCGAAGCGCGCGCCCGGCGCGGTCAGCTCGGCATCGACTTCGGCGAGAGACCTGGCCGGCCAATCGGGGTCGAGCGGGACGATCGGGTCGGTAGCCAAGCGAGTCTCTCCGGGGTTCATTATAGAATGTCGGGTTTGGCATCGAGTGCCGAACTTCGACAAGGTTAGTGTTGATTCAAGCCGCGCTCAAGGCAATAGAAGGCAGGCGTTCGCAGGAAACTGCGTCCGCAATGTTTCGAATGAGGGGTATGCCGTCCGCTATGAATGTTGCCAAGCCGGAGAGCCATGGATTCGATTCGGACAGGCTGGCGCGCATCGATGATTTCGTACGCGAGCGCTATCTCGATTCGGGCCGCCTCCCCCACGCCCAGCTGCTGATCGCGCGCGATGGCGAGATCGTCCATTTCTCGCACCAGGGCCCGGCGCGCGAAGGCGGCGCGCCGGTGGACGAGACCACGATCTTTCGCATCGCATCGATGACCAAGCCGGTCACCAGCCTCGCTTTCATGATGCTGGTCGAGGCGGGCAAGGTGTCGCTCGACACGCCCGTGCACCACGTGCTGCCCGAGCTGAAGGGCGTCGGCGTCTATGCCGGCGGCGGCAACGGCGCGCCGTTCGAGACGGTGC
>JAEWCK010000212.1 GCA_023390675.1 Pseudomonadota bacterium | reverse complement strand
GGGTAGCGGCGGGCGCAGCCGGGGTGGCGGGCGCGGGCGAGGCCGAGGGCGTCGGCGCGGGCGCGGGAGTGGTCTGGGCGAAGGCGGCGGGCGCGAACGCCATCAGCGCCGCGGCGGGCAAAATCTTGCAGATCAGCTTCATATCCTTCTCCGTATGGACCCTTTGGCCTTCTAGCTGGGCGGGTGTCGTCGCGAGTCACAACCCGCTCAGCGATGCACCGTTCCGTTTGCGCGACGACCGTGCAGGCGCCGAGCGACTGGATAAGCAACGATGTTTCCCCTATATGGCTGGCCATGCAGACAGTGTCGGCCGCTCTTATGCCCATCCCCGGGCACATCGATCCCGTGCCCGTGCCGCGCCCGCAAGTGGCGCGCGACGACGGCCGCGTCGACCTGATCGGGCTTTCGAAGGACCAGCTCCGCACCCTGCTCGCCGAGGCCGGGCTTGACGCCAGGCAGGCCAAATTGCGCGCCAAGCAGATCTGGCACTGGATCTACAATCGCGGCGCGACCGAGTTTTCGGCGATGACCGATATCGCCAAGGCGCAGCACCCGTGGCTCGCCGAACGCTTCGTGATCGGCCGTCCCGACGTCGTCGAGGCGCAGGTCTCGACCGATGGCACGCGCAAATGGCTGCTCCGCTCGCCCGACGGGCAGGATTACGAGATGGTGTTCATCCCCGACGCCGATCGGGGGACGCTGTGCGTGTCGAGCCAGGTCGGCTGCACGCTCAATTGCCGCTTCTGCCATACCGGCACGATGCGGCTGGTGCGCAACCTGAGCGCGGGCGAGATCGTCGGCCAGGTGATGCTCGCGCGAGATTCGCTGGGCGAATGGCCGAGCCAGCCCGAGGGGCGGATGCTCACCAACATCGTGATGATGGGGATGGGCGAGCCGCTCTACAATTTCGACAATGTCCGCGATGCGCTCCGCCTCGTGATGGACGGCGACGGACTGGCGCTCTCCAAGCGCCGGATCACGCTGTCGACTTCGGGCGTGGTGCCGATGATGGCGCGCGCCGGGGAAGAGATCGGCGTCAATCTCGCGGTCTCGCTCCACGCGGTGACCAAGGAGATCCGCGACGAGATCGTGCCCTTGAACCGCAAATACGGGATCGAGGAGCTGCTCCAGGCCTGCGCCGACTATCCCGGCGCCAACAATGCGCGGCGCATCACGTTCGAGTACGTGATGCTCAGGGACAAGAACGACAGCGACGCCGATGCGCACGAGCTCGTCCGGCTGATCAGGAAATACCGGCTGCCGGCCAAGGTGAATTTGATCCCGTTCAATCCCTGGCCCGGCGCGCCCTACGACACCTCGACGCCCGAGCGGATCAGGTCCTTCTCGAACATCGTGTTCGAGGCAGGCATCTCCGCCCCGGTGCGCACTCCGCGCGGACGCGACATCGACGCGGCGTGCGGCCAGCTCAAGACCGCGGCGGAGAAGAAGTCGCGCGCCGAACTCGACCGGCAGGCGGAAGAGAAGCTCGCGGCGCTCGGGTAATCGCACTCGAATCGTCGCCCTGAACTTGTTTCAGGGTCCAACTTGCCCCAACCGATGCCCTCGCGAGCGGAGGACTGGATGCTGAAACAAGTTCAGCATGACGGGGTGTGAAGTGATCGACACTGGCAATATTCTCCTCGCCGCCGGCGCTGGAATCGTCGGCGGCGCGATGAATGCGCTTGCGGGTGGTGGGACCTTCGCGACCTTGCCCGCGCTGATCGGGCTCGGGCTGCCCTCGAACCTTGCCAACGCCACCTCGAACGTGGCGCTGCTGCCCGGCGCGGGGGCGAGCGCGTGGGCGTATCGCGACGAGCTGGCGCCCGTCGGGGCGCTTTCGGTGCGCGTGCTGAGCGCGATCACCTTTGCCGGCGGGCTCGTCGGCAGCGCGCTGCTGGTGATGACGCCGACGCGGGCGTTCGACCTGATCATCCCGTGGCTGCTGCTCTTCGCCTTCGCGGTGATGGTGTTCGGCAAGCGCGCGTCGGACTGGCTGCACGCGCGCGTGACGATCGGGCCGCGCACGCTGGTCACCGCGCAGAGCCTGCTCGGCATCTATGGCGGCTATTTCGGCGGCGGCGTCGGGCTGATCACCACGGCAGTCTACGGACTGCTCGCGGGCGCGCATCCGCGCTCGCTGTTCGCGATCCGCACGCTGATGCTCGCGATCGCCAATTTCGCCGCGGCGATCCTGTTCGTCGCGATCGGCATGGTGCGCTGGTGGGCGTGCCTGCCGATGCTGGCGGGCGGGATAGTGGGCGGATGGCTCGGCGCCTATGTCGGCAAGCTGCTGCCGCACGGCGCGGTGCGCGGCTGGACGCTGCTGGTGACCGCGGCGACGACGATCGTGTTCTTCGTGCGCGCATACGGATGATGCGCTAGACTGCGCCCATGCAGATCTATCGCCACCGGCTGGTCACGCGCATCTGGCATTGGGTCAATGCGCTCGCGGTGCTGGTGATGATCCCGTCGGGGCTGATGATCTTCAACGCGCATCCCCGGCTCTATTGGGGGCATTACGGCGCGAATTACGACCATGCCTGGCTCGAACTGCCGCGCTGGCCGGGCTGGCTGACCTTGCCCTCGACCTACAGCCTCGCGGGCGCGCGCCACTGGCATCTGTTCTTCGCGCTGGTGCTTGGCTTCGGGCTGTTCGTCTATCTGGTCTGGAGCCTGATCAACCGGCACATCCGCCGCGACCTGACGATCCGCCGCGGCGAGCTCGCGCCCCGGCATCTGTGGAACGACTTCAAGGCGCATCTCGCGCTGCGCTTCCACGATCCCGAGCACCCGCGCGCCTATAACACGTTCCAGAAGGCGAGCTATGCGGGTGTGCTCTTCGTGCTGCTGCCGCTGCTGATCTTCTCCGGGCTGGCGCTCTCGCCGGGCATGTGGCCGTGGCTCGCGGACCTGTTCGGCGGGCGGCAATCGGCGCGGTCGATCCATTTCATCGCGATGGCGCTGCTGACCGGATTCATCGTCGTCCATCTGACGCTCGTGATGCTGTCGGGCCCGATCAACGAAGTGCGGTCGATGATCACCGGCCGGTGGAAGGTCCCCGAATGATCACGCGGCGCGGCCTGATCGGCATCGGCGGCGCGACCCTGCTTGCCGGGTGCGACTCGTGGAGCGACTCGCCCGTGCTGATGAGCGCCGAGGACGCGCACCGCTTCCTCCAGCGCTCGATCACCGGGCGCGCGGCGCTTGCGCGCGAGTTCCGCGCCGAGCAGCGGAGTCCGCGCTTCCGCACCAACGGCACGCACGATCCGAACACCCCCGAATATAACGCGCTCTCCGCCAACCGCTTCCGCGACTGGCGGCTGCAGGTCGATGGGTTGGTGGCTCGCCCGCTCAGCCTCAGCCTCGCGCAGCTCCAGGCGATGCCGCAGCGCGCGCAGATCACGCGGCACGATTGCGTCGAGGGGTGGAGCGCGATCGGCAAATGGCAGGGGCCGCGGCTCGAGACGTTGCTCCGGGCCGCCGGCATCCGGCCGCAGGCGCGCTACGTGGTCTTCCACTGCGCCGACCGGCTGGGCCACGGCGTGCCCTATTACGAATCGATCGACATGGTCGACGCCTTCCACCCGCAGACGATCCTCGCCTGGGCGATGAATGATGCGTATCTGGACGTGGGTCACGGGGCGCCGGTGCGGCTGCGCGTCGAGCGGCAGCTCGGCTACAAGCACGCCAAATATGTCATGCGGATCGAAGCGGTGGCGAGCCTCGCCGGCATCGGGCGCGGCAAGGGCGGATTCTGGGAAGATGTCGCCGGATATGAATGGTATGCCGGCATCTGACGCGTTTTTTTTGCGGCTGCGAAACATTGCGGAAACGCGCCACGGCCCTAAGTGGGGAGTGGGGGGCTGTTGCGTGAGGACGGCCCGGTATGGCGTTGATAGACGGTTTCTTCGCACGCGCGATCAAGCGTGGCGAGCTCTGCGTAGTCCATCCCGATGGCGCGACGCGCCGCTTCGGCACGCCCGATCCCGCATTCAATCCGGTGACGCTTCGCTTCGGCCGCGGGGTGGCCGGACGCATCCTGCGCGATCCCTCGCTCGGCGCGGCCGAGGCCTATATGGACGGCGACCTCACGATCGAGCGCGGCGACATCCGCGACCTGCTCGTGCTGTTCGCCGCGAACAATCGCTGGGAGGACAATGATTCGGCGCTCTTCCCGAGCCCCCTCAAGCGACTCGCTGACGCCGTGTTCCACCGGATCGGGCGGATCAACATGGAGCGCCGCTCGAAGCGCAACGTCGCGCATCACTATGACTTGTCGGGCCGGCTCTACGACCTCTTCCTCGATGCCGACCGCCAGTACAGCTGCGCCTATTTTACCGGTCCCGATGTCGGGCTCGACCAGGCGCAGCGCGACAAGAAGGCGCACATCGCCGCCAAGCTCGCGCTCGAACCCGGGATGCGCGTGCTCGACATCGGCTGTGGCTGGGGCGGGATGGCGCTTTACCTCCACGAAAAGACCGGCGCCGAAGTGCTCGGCGTCACGC
>JAEWCK010000194.1 GCA_023390675.1 Pseudomonadota bacterium | reverse complement strand
GGCGGCGACCGCGTCGAGCCCGCCCGCCGCCTGCGCCGGAAACTCGAGCGTCACTTGCGCGCCGGTGCGCACCAGCACCGTCTCGGCGCCGAACGTGTAGCGCATATAGGTCACGCCATCTTCGGTGACCTGCGTCGTCTGGGTCCAGCCGCCGGGGAGATAGACGCGGTCGCTCGCGGAAGCGTCGATGCGCAGCGTGTGGCCGTCGCTGATCGCCGGCACGTCGGTCGCGTGCACCACCAGCACCTTGTCGCCATTGGCGACGATCGTGTCGATGCCCGAGACCCGGCCGCTGGAGACAACCGCCGAGAGGTCGAGCGCCCGCGCGCCCGCCGCCAGCACCCAGCTGTCCTTGCCGGTGCCGCCGCGCAGCTCGGCGAAGCTGTAGTCGGCGGTCTCGATCCGGTCGTTGCCGATCCCGCCCCAGGCAAGGTCGCCGCCCGCGGCGCGCAGCGTGTCGTTGCCGACGCCGCCATAGAGCCCGTCATTGCCCGCGCCGCCGTCGATCAGGTCGTCGCCGAAATCGCCCGTCAGCATGTCGTCGCCGCCATTGCCGGTCAGCGTGTCGCCGTCGCGCCCGCCGCGCATCGCGTCCGCGCCCGCGCCGCCGGTCAGCTGGTCGAAGCCGGTGCCGCCCAGCACGATGCCGCCGATCGTGCCGAGGCTGCCGTCATACTTGTCGTCGTCCTCGCCGAGGTCGACCGTGCCGTGGATCGTCCCGCGATTGGTCAGCACGTCGTTGCCGCGATAGAGCTGGATGTCGCCTTCGATCAGGCCGGTCGCCTCGTTGGTGATCGTCTGCGGATTGATCAGCCGCGAGCTGGTGTTGGTGTCCTTGTCCGACGGCGCATAGATCGCGATGTCCGCCCGGATCGTGCCGCTGTTGACGATCGACAGATGATCGTATTCGATCCATTGGCTGCCGTTGAACGTCACGCCGAGATTGACTGCGAAGATGCCGATCGAGCGGACATCGGGATTGGTCGAGACGACCTCGATCAGGCCGGCATTGTTGACCTCGGGTCCATAGTCGAACGCCGGGTGCGACCCGCGGCCGATATAGATGCCGTAAGCGAGGCTCTCGCCCTCGACGAGGATACGCCCTCCGGCCTGATTGACGACATAGCCGCCATTGTTCATCCGGATGCCCTGCGCGCCGCCGCTCGTCGCCGGATCGAAGCCCACGCCCGCCTGCGCCGCGATCGTACCCGAATTGACCAGGGTCTCGCGCACCGAGGAGGTGTAGATCCCGATCGCATTGTTGAACGGCGCGAGCGCCATGATGCTGCCGCTGTTGACGAGCGCGGGGTGGTCCGGCCCCAGCGAGATCGTCGATCCGTTGAGGATGACCGCCTGCGCTATCCTGAACGGGTTGGGCGTTATCTCGCCGGTATAATCTCCCAGCTCGGCGACGATCGACCCGCTATTGTTCAGATGGTCCGCCCACACCGCGTTGACGCTGTCGATCGTGGAAGTGCTCCACACCAGCCCGGCATTGTCGAGCGTCCAGTCATAGACGAACTCGTGGCTTGCGATCACCAGCGGCGCGCCCCAGCCGGCGCGATAATACCAGCCATAGGTTGCCGCGTTGGTCGGGTCGGTGAACGAATCGCCGTAGTAGCTCTGCCCCGCGGCGATCGTGGCAACGGGATTTCCGGTCAGCACCACCGTGGCCGTGGCGTTCGGAGCCCCCGGACGCGCCGGCAGCGCCGGGATGATGCTCGCCTCGCTCACTTTGGCCAAGCCCGGGGCGGCCTTGCCGACAAGGGCGTCGCGGCCCGGCATGGCGGCCGTATCGGCGCCGGCGGTTGCAGTAATCGGCTCGAGCGCGGCGGTCCGGCCGGTGATAGTCGCCATGCGTGTCCCCCAAAGCTTCCCCCCGGAAGCCGGCGAGCGCGCCGCGAGCCAGTGGGAGAAGCCGTTGCCGAATCTCCCGAATGTCTCTCAACACGCAGAATTCAGGCAGATTATCAGCAAGCGCGCGCGCGGCAAAGCGGGGTCCTGCACAGGCTGGCAGATTTCCGTGTTTGCGGGATCAGGCGACGAAGATGAATACTGCTTGGCCTGCCAATGCTACATTTCGCCGATCGTTCGCTAAACTCAGTAGTGACCCGCTGCTGTTAAGTTCTGAAAATAAACCCCACCCTCGCTGTAACGAGAACAATTCAGCTGCGGTTTGCAAGTCTATTTTACCGATTTTCCGGACATATCGTGAACTAGAACTCTATATCACTTGTAACAGGAACTAAGTAACTTCCTTGATAGTTACCTCGTGTTATCTTGATGGCAACTTGCCTAACCGTTGCTAAAGGTACTCCTGCCTGAGTTGTCGCCTCGAAAGCAGTTGTCGACATTGACTCATCCAAAATCTCGCGCATGACGGACCTCCACTGAGTTACTGCCAATATGCTCGATATAAACTGCTTAGTCCTCACCTTATCTTGTTTCCAACATGGAGGCCGGATCAAGACTCAAAACAACCCTCCCTGCGCCCCCGGCTGGTGCGACGCCCGCGTCTCGACCCGCGCCGCCTTGCGGTTGGGGCTCACCAACGGCGGCAGCTTCGGGCGATGGCCCTGGAAGAGCTCGGCGAGCGTGAAGATCTGCATCGCCGGGAAGCGCCCGAACTCGGTCTCGACCAGCCCGTGCGCCGCGGCCTCTTCCTCCATCCCGCGCGTCGGCAGCGCAGCGCAAACGAACAGCCCGAGCTGGTGGCGATCGCGCTGCATCACGCCCCACAGATCGCGCAGCATGCCCGGGTTCACATGGTTTCCTGCCTTGACCGAGATCACACCGGTCCGCGTAGGCCCGCCCGCGCCGACATAATAGAAATAGCCATCGACACCCTTGTCCCCGCCCTTCTTGCCGCCCATCCACGGCCAGCCGCCGAGCTTCAAAGTGATCCAGGCCTGGAACTGCCACGGATCGTCATGCGCCAGCCGCTGCGCCGAGGCGAGGTCGCGCGGCACGCCGATCGTCTCGAATTCCGCCGCCTCGCCATAGCCTTCGCGCAGACGCTTCTCGATCAGCCCGATCGCGAGATGCGTGACGTCGATTCCGATCCACCGCCGCCCGAGCTTCTGCGCGGCGTCCACGGCGGTGCCGCAGCCGCAAAAGGGATCGAGCACGGTGTCGCCGGGGTTGGAGGAAGCGGCGATGATCCGTTCGAGCAAGGCGCGCGGCTTCTGGGTGGGATAGCCGAGACGCTCCCTGGAGTTGGGATTGAGGATCGACAGCTCCCACCAGTCGGGCATCGCCGTCTGTGCGTCGGCATCCGATGCCCCGGCCTTGCGCACACCGTCCTCGAAGACCGCTTGCTGCCGCTTGCCCTTCCAGCGCTTCAGCGTCCCCGGCGAGGGCGGCAGGAACTGCGTGTGGAAGATCTGCGATCCTTCCTGCTTCGAATAGAAGAGGATCACGTCGTGATTGCGGACGAACTGCCCCTGCGCGACGCTCCACTTGTGATAGCACCAGACGATTTCGTTGCGGAAATTGCGCCCGCCGAACACCGCGTCGAGCACCAGCTTCAGATAGTGGCTCGCGGTCGGATCGCAGTGGAGGTAGAGGCTGCCGGTGTCCTTGAGCACCCGATGCAGTTCCACCAACCGCACCGCCATCATCGCCAGATAGGCCATCATCGCGTTGGTGCCGATCGAGGTCTTCATCGCCTGCATCAGCGTGTGGAGCGCGTGGTTGCCGCTCTGGGTGATGTCGAGCAGCGCCTCCTCGGCGGCCGGTCCCCAGCTCCACGTATCGTCGAACGCCGCAATGCTCGCATCCGCGCCCGATCCCGCGGGCGACTTGAACAGGATGTTGTAGCTGGCGTTCGAATTGAACGGCGGATCGAGATAGATCAGGTCGACGCTCTCGCTCGCGACATGCGCGCGCAACACATCGAGATTGTCGCCATAGAATAGCTGATCCATTGCCCGCCCCCGACGCAGGCGGCCAGCCTATCGCCCCGGAAACGAAATGCAGGCGGTGTCTGGCCCATTCCGGACATCCAAAATGGAGCGCACGCCGCAACTGGCATCCGCTCCACGCCGTTCCTACATCCCCCACTGGAATCCCCATCAGAACAAAGCTAGAACCTCCCCATGCCCCTCACCACCATCTCCGTCCGCGGCGCGCGCGAGCACAATCTCAAGGGCGTCGACATCGACATCCCGCGCGACACGCTGACGGTGATCACCGGCCTGTCGGGCTCGGGCAAATCGTCGCTCGCCTTCGACACCATCTATGCCGAGGGCCAGCGCCGCTACGTCGAATCCCTGAGCGCCTATGCCCGCCAGTTCCTCGAGCTGATGCAGAAGCCCGATGTCGAGCATATCGAGGGCCTCAGCCCCGCGATCTCGATCGAGCAGAAGACCACCAGCCGCAATCCGCGCTCGACCGTCGCCACCGTCACCGAGATCTACGATTACATGCGCCTGCTCTGGGCGCGCGTCGGCGTGCCCTATTCGCCCGCCACCGGCCTGCCGATCGCCGCGCAGACCGTCAGCCAGATGGTCGACCGCGTCCTCGCGCTGCCCGAGGGCACCCGCCTGCTCCTCCTCGCCCCCGTCGTGCGCGGGCGCAAGGGCGAGTACCGCAAGGAGCTCGCCGAGTGGCAGAAGATGGGCTTCCAGCGCGTCCGCATCGACGGCGAGACCTGGCTGATCGAGGAAGCCCCCGCGCTCGACAAGAAGTACAAGCACGACATCGAAGTCGTGGTCGATCGCCTCGTCGTCCGCGACGACATCGCCACCCGCCTCGCCGAGAGCTTCGAGCAGGCGCTCAAGCTCGCCGAGGGCCTGGCCTATGTCGACCTGGTGGACGGTCCCGCTCCCCTCCCGCTTGCGGGAGGGGCTGGTGGGGCTGTCCGCGAAGCATCCCAGCAGTTTGTCGCCGAGACCGGCGAGCCCACCCCCGACCCCTCCCGCAAGCGGGAGGGGGGAATGAAGAATGCGGGGATTCCCGAAAACCGCATCGTCTTCTCCGAAAAGTTCGCCTGCCCCGTCTCGGGCTTCACCATCGCCGAGATCGAGCCGCGGCTCTTCTCGTTCAACGCCCCCCAGGGCGCCTGCCCCTCCTGCGACGGCCTCGGCGAGAAGCTCGTGTTCGACGAGGATCTCGTCGTCCCCAACCACGATCTCTCGATCAAGAAGGGCGCGGTCGTCCCCTGGGCCAAGTCCAACCCGCCGAGCCCCTAT
>JAEWCK010000192.1 GCA_023390675.1 Pseudomonadota bacterium | reverse complement strand
CCTCGCCGGCGCGCGCGGCCTCGATGCTGGCGTTGAGCGCAAGGAGATTGGTGCGCGCGGCGATTTCGGCGATCATGTCCGCGATGCTGCCGACGCTGCCGGCATGATCGGCCAGCGTGGCGAAGCGCTCGTCGGCCGAGCGGGAAAGGGCGTGCAGATGCGCGCCGGTCTCCTCCTGCATGTCGATGCTGGCTTCGACCGCGGCAAGCGAGCGGCCGAGATTGGCCGATTCCTCGAGCAACGTAGCGGCGCCGGTGTCGGCGCGCGCCGCATTGTCGGCGACGCTGCGGATCTGGTCGTGCGTCGCGACGGTGCTGGTGACGAGCGCGTCGGCCGAGGCGCGAGTCTGCTCGGCGGCGGCGGCGAGATCGGTGATCGCGGCGACGAAGCCGCGCTCGAAGCGATCGGCGATACGCGCGATCTCGGCGCGGCGGCTCGCTTCGATTTCGATTTCGGCGCGGTGGCGCGTCTCGGCGCTCGCGGCTGCCTTTTCGAGCGCCTCCTGCTGCGCGGCCGCCCGGAGCAAATCGCGCTCGCTGGCGGCCTTGGCGAGCGCTTCGCCCTGCGCGAACTGCTCGGTGACGAGCGTGGCCTGGCCCATCACGGTGCGCGCGAGCAGCGCCACGAATACCGCGAGGAAGACGAACACGCCTGAGGGGATATTGGCGAAGACGGCGTAGATCGCGCAGATCAAGACCGCGATACCGAGCCAGGAAAGGCTGGCGGGCGGGAGAGGCGCATAGCGCAGCGCACCGATCGCGACGACGCCGGCGATCGCGGTGGTGGTCACGATCAGCTCCTGCGGGCTGGCGCCCAGCCCGCAGGTCGAGAGGAAGACGAACCATCCCGATGACATCGCCGCGGCTTCGAGCACGGTGGCGCGGAGATAGCGCGCGGAATCGTCGATCCGCCAGTCGCGCGCGCGGGCGCGTCGCCAGCGGAGCAGCAGCCCGCCGCTGATCGAGAGCTGGAGAACGAGCGCGGCGAAATGCCAGCCGAGGAAGCCGCGCCCGCCGATCATCGCGAATAGCACGACGCTGACGAAGACGGTGGCGGCGAAGGAGACGGGATAGCTGCGCTGGATAGCGATCGCGTGCGCGCGCATCAGCTCGGGCGGCAGCGCCGCCCATTTGTCCCATACGGCCCGTTTGAGGCCCTTCCTCCCCGTTTCCATGATGTTGGAAACATAGGTTAATATGGTTACCGGGGCGTTTACAGCCTGAGGTGGATGCCTTTGCGGTGTAGCGGGACGAGCAGCGCGAGGACGACGAGCAACACGGCGAACGCATAGAGGAACGAGGACAGGAAGGGCGCGTGGATCAGGCCGTCGATCGCGTCGAAGCCGGTCTTCTGGAAGCCCCAGCGCATGCCGGCGAGGCCGATGAGCAGCGAGACGATATAGCCGAGGATCGCGTTCATGCCCAACACGTCGAGCGGCCAGAGCGCGTTCTTCAGCGCGGGCGCGCGGGCCGCGAGGATGCAGGCGACGAAGAGCAGCGCCGAGAGCCCCGATGAGAGGAGGGCGTAGCTGCTCGTCCAGATCCGCTTGTTGAGCGGAATGACGGGCGAGAGCGCGAGGCCGAGCGCTGCGAGGGCGAGGCCGGCGATCGCGATGCGGAGCGGAGCGCGATCGGGCGCGGCCTTCCAGGCGAGCGCGGCGAGCACGCCGAGCAAGACATTGGCGAGCGCGGGGAGCGTGGAGAGCAGCCCCTCGGGATCGTAGACGACATTGCCCGCGGCGTCGGTGCCGAAGCGCCACATGTGATGTGTGCCGATGGTGATGCGGTCGACATAGCCGGCGAGATTGCCCTCCGGGCTATAGTCGCCGCCGAGCGTCAGCGCGGCGCCATAGCAGGCGAGGATGATCAGCGTGGCGATGGCTAGCGCGGTCGGGCTGAGCCGGGCGCGGCCTTGCGCGTCGCGGTGCGCGGTGAGGATCGCGAGCGCGGCGGCGAGGCCGTAGCAGAGGCCGAGGCGGGGAAGGACGCCGTAGATGCGGAAGGTCTCGATCCCCGGGCGCGCGAGCATCTGCCACGCCCAGCCGATCGCGATCAGCAGCAGCGTGCGACGGAGGATGCGGCCCCACAGCGCGCCGTCGACCTTGCGCGGGAAGGACAGGCCAAGCGCGACGCCCATCGCGCAGAGAAAGGCGGGGAAGACGAGATCAGTAGGGGTGAAGCCGTGCCACGCGGCGTGATCGAGCGGCCACCAGACATGCTCGCCCGAGCCGGGCGTGTTGACGATGATCATCCCGGCGACGGCGAGCCCGCGGAACAGGTCGAGCCCGGCGAGGCGCTTGTTCTGGATTTCCGTCATTGCACCTCCCGCGCGGATCATGGCGCGGTGGCGGCTTGCGGTAAAGCTAGCCGATCGCTTCGATCACTGCGGCGCGGAGCTCGGGGATGCCCATGCCCTTCTCGCTCGAGGTGGCGAGGATATCGGGGTGCGCGGCGGGGCGCTTGCGGGCTTCGTCGGCGGTGCGCTGGGTGACGTCGGTCAGCTCGGTCGCCTTGATCTTGTCGGCCTTGGTGAGGACGAGGCGGTAGCTGACCGCCGCGGCATCGAGCATGTCGAGGATCTCGCGGTCGACGTCCTTGATGCCGTGGCGCGCATCGATGAGGACGAGCGCGCGCTTCAATTCCTGCCGCCCGCGCAGATAGTCGTTCACGAGGTAGCGCCATTTGCGGACCACGTCCTTGGGCGCCTTGGCGAAGCCGTAGCCGGGCATGTCGACGAGGCGGAACCTGAGCGGCTCGCCGACGTCGAAGAAGTTCAGCTCCTGCGTACGCCCCGGGGTGACCGACGTGCGCGCGAGCGCGTTGCGGCCGGTGAGCGCGTTCAGGAGCGACGACTTGCCGACGTTCGAGCGGCCGGCGAAGGCAATCTCGGGAACGTCCGGATCGGGCAGGAAGCGCAGCTCGGGCGCCGACTTCAGGAAGGCGACCGGGCCGGCGAAGGTCTTGCGCGCGGATTCGATCTGGTCGGCGTCGAAGGTCATCGATCCTCCCCCGCCAGGGGGAGGTCCCGCGAAGCGGGGGAGGGGGAGGATGCCAGAACGCAACGGCGTGCTTCCTCCCCCTCCGTCACGCTTCGCGTGCCACCTCCCCCTTGCGGGGGAGGATTGACGAGAACCCCGCTCACTTCGCCTTCGCTTCTTTCTTCGGAAGCGGCGTCTTGAGCGCCGGATGCTTCGAATAGAGCCAGCGCTGCTGAAGGATCGTGATGCAGTTTGACGTGATCCAGTAGAGCTGGAGGCCCACGGCGAACGGCGCCATGATGAACATCATCATCCACGGCATGATCGCGAAGATCTGCTTCTGCATCTCGTCCATCGGCGCCGGGTTGAGCTTGATCTGATAATACATCGAGACGCCGAGCAGGATCGGGATCACGCCGATCGCGATGAAGCTGGGCGGCGTGAAGTGAAGCAGCCCGAACAGGTTGATCGGAGTCAGCGGATCGGGCGCCGAGAGATCGTGGATCCACAGCGCGAAGGGCTGGTGCCGCATCTCGATCGTCAGCAGCAGCACCTTGTAGAGCGCGAACATGATCGGGATCTGGAGCAGGATCGGAAGGCAGCCGGCGAGCGGATTGACCTTCTCTTCCTTGTAGAGCTTCATGATCTCCTGCTGCTGCTTCTGCTTGTCGTCCTTGTAGCGTTCCTGCAGCGCCTTCATCTTCGGCTGGATCACGCGCATCCGCGCCATCGATTCGAACTGCTTGTTGGCGATCGGGAAGAGCAGGCCGCGGATCGTGATCGTCAGCAGCACGATCGCGACGCCGAAATTGCCGATCATGCGGAACAGCCAGTCGAGATAGTAGAAGATCGGCTTCTCGACGATCTGGAACCAGCCCCAGTCGATCGCATTGCCGAACTTGGCGATGCCCGCCGCCTCGTAGCGGTCGACCAGTGCGGTCTCCTTAGCGCCGGCGAAGAAGCGGCTGGTGTGGCTGATCTTCTTGCCCGGAGGCAGAAGCTGGGGGTTGCGCGAATAATCGGCCTGATAGGCCTTGTTGGGCGCGGGGCGGACCTGGCCGGTGACGACCGCAGCCTGATCGGGCACGAGCGCGGTCAGCCAATATTTGTCGGTGAAGCCGAGCCACGCGGCGTTCGAGGTGAAGCTCGACGCGGTGCCCTTGTCGAGGTCCTTGAAGTTGGTGTCGTAATCGGCCGCGCCGTTGTGCACCGACATCGGGCCGATATGCACGGTCCAGCTGTCGGGTTCCTTGAACGCGCCGCTGCGATAGACATAGCCATAAGGCGCCACGGGGACGACGCCGGCGCCCGCGTTGGCCACCGTCTGCTTGACGGTGAACATATAGGCGTCGTCGATCGACAGCTCGATGCGGAAGACCTGGCCCTGGCCGTTGGTCGCGCTGAGCGTCACCGGCTTGCCGATGCCGAGGACGTTGCTGCTCGCCTGCCAGACGGTGTCGGCGCTGGGCGGCTTGAGGCCGTCGTCGCGCCAGCCGAAGCCGGCGAAATAGGCGTCCGCCGTGCCCGAGGGCGAAAGCAGGCGGATGGGCGGCGAGCCCTTGGCGATCGTCTCGGGGTATTTGGGAAGGACGAGATCGTCGATCCGGGCGCCCTTCAGGTTGATCGAGCCCTTGAGCGCGGGCGTGTCGATCGTGACGCGCGGGCTTTCCTTCAGCACCACCGCGCGATCGCGGATCGCCTTGGGGGAATCGGCGGTCGGGTCCGCATTCGGGTTTGGTTTGACCTCGGTCTTGCCGCCCTCGACTTTTGTCGGTGCGGGCGGCTGCTGCGGGAAAACCCAGTGCATGATCGTCGGCCATCCGAACAGGATGAGCGCGGCGAGCACCGCGAACAGCACGAAATTCTTCTGGTCTTCCTTCACCGATATTCCCCGGAAATTCTCACGGCACAGGATCGTAGCCGTGCCCGCCCCATGGATGGCAGCGGGCGATTCGCTTCGCGGCGAGCCAGCCGCCCTTGAGCGCCCCATAGCGGCGGAGCGCCTCGATTGCATAGGCCGAACAGCTGGGCTGGTAGCGGCAGCTGGGCGGCAGGATCAGCGACGGGCCGAGCTGCCACGCGCGCGCAAGCAGGATGAGGAGCTTCGCGATCACCGCTGGACCTTCGCCAGCGCCTTGACCAGCTCGCCCTTCAAGTCGGCGTAGGGGCGTTCGACGCCGGCATTGCGCCCGATCAGGACATGGTCCGCTCCCTGCACGCCGTGCGCGGGAACGATCTCGCGAATCAGCGCGCGCAGCCGGCGCTTCATCCGGTTGCGCGTGACGGCGTTGCCGACCTTCTTCGATACGGTAATGCCGACCCGCATCACCGGATCGGCATCGTCGCGCGCGCGCACGAGCAGAACGAAGCCGGGCATGGGCGCCCGCTTCCCCGCATTTGCGGCGAGATAATCCTTGCGCTGCGTGAGCCGCGCGAGCGGTACGACGGTTACGCCGACAGCTTGTTGCGGCCGCGGGCGCGGCGGGCGCGGATCACCTTGCGGCCGCCGGGGGTCGCCATCCGCGCGCGGAAGCCGTGCCGGCGCGCACGCACCAGGTTGCTCGGCTGAAAGGTCCGCTTCATCGCTCATCCTCGAGAATCTAGAAACTAAAAGGGCCACCACAGGGGCGGCCGCGTGTCGGGTGCCCATAAGGGCGTCCCCGGCGGAAGTCAACGCGCTTGCTCGTCGAACCCGAGCATCTCGGCTTCGGCGGCGGCCAGCGCCGCGTCCTTCGCGCGCTGCTGGCGGCGGCGGAAGCTGCGGCGGCGCAGCGCCATGTCGGCATAGTGGCCGAATTTCGGCCAGCGCCGCTTCGCGCGCGCGAAATGCCCGCGCGCCCAAGCCGAGTTCTGGAGCACCAGCACCAGCCCCGCCGCGAACACGAAGATCCCGCCAGGGCCGGGAATCGCCCCGATGATCGGCGAGACGATGATGATCAGGATCCCGAGAACGAACAGGGAGCTGCGGACAAGCGGGCTGCGTTTGCGCGGGACGGGCATGCGGGCCAAGTGGGGAGTGTGTGTTGCCCACGCAAGACGCGCTAGCGAGCCCATCGGCGAATCGTTGCCTGGTGGAGGACAGCTGGCGTTCGCCCCCCATTCGAATCGGCGGCGCTTGCTCCGAAACGGCGGCAATCCGTTCCACATCGGAGAAATGCCGCTATGCTGCCCGGACTTGCGGGGAGGGGGCATGGTCGCGAGCGTATCGACCGTCGCATATCTGGGACTCGAGGCGCGCGCCGTTGAGGTGCAGTGCAACCTCGTCGCGGGGCTGCCGAAGTTCGTCGTCGTGGGCCTGCCCGACAAGGCAGTGGCCGAAAGCCGCGAGCGTGTGCGCGCGGCGATGGCGGCGATCGGGCTGGCGCTGCCGCCCAAGCATATCGTGCTCAACCTCTCCCCCGCCGACCTGCCCAAGGAAGGATCGCATTTCGACTTGCCGATCGCGCTCGCGCTGCTCGGGGCGATGGGCGTGGTCGATGCGGAGACGCTCTCGGGCTATGTCGTGGTTGGAGAACTTGCACTGGATGGCCGGATCGCGCCTTCGGCCGGAGTGCTGCTCGCGGCGCTCCATGCCTCCGAGATCGGCAAGGGGCTGGTCTGCCCCGCCGCGCAGGGCCCTGAGGCGAGCTGGGCCGGCCAGGTCGAAGTGATCGCCGCGCCCGATTTGATCGGGCTGCTCAACCATTTCAAGGGCAACCAGCTGCTCGGCGCGCCCGCGCCGGGCGAGGCCGATCCGCCCGAGTTCGGGCCCGATCTCGCGCAGGTCAAGGGGCAGGAGACCGCCAAGCGCGCGCTCGAGATCGCCGCGGCGGGCGGGCACAATCTGCTGATGTGCGGGCCGCCGGGGGCGGGCAAGTCGCTGCTCGCTTCGTGCTTGCCGGGCATCCTGCCGCCGCTCGATGCCGCGGAGGCGCTCGAAGTGTCGATGGTCGCCTCGGTAGCGGGGACGCTCACGGGCGGGCGGCTGACGCGGACGCGGCCGTTCCGCAGCCCGCACCATTCGGCGTCGATGGCGGCGCTCACCGGGGGCGGGTTGCGCGTCAAGCCGGGCGAGGTCAGCCTTGCGCATCTGGGGGTGCTGTTCCTCGACGAGCTGCCCGAGTTCCAGCGGGCGGTGCTCGATTCGCTCAGGCAGCCGCTGGAGGCCGGGGTGGTGAGCGTGGCGCGGGCCAACGCGCACGTCACCTTCCCGGCGCGCGTCCAGCTCGTCGCGGCGATGAACCCGTGCCGCTGCGGGCATCTGGGCGACCCCGCGCTCGCCTGCGCCCGCGCCCCGCGCTGCGCGGCGGACTATCAGGCCAAGGTCTCGGGCCCGCTGCTCGACCGGATCGACTTGCATGTCGAGGTCCAGCCGGTGACCGCCGCCGATCTCGTCCTGCCGCCGCCCGCCGAGGGATCGGCCGAAGTCGCGGCGCGAGTGGCGGTCGCGCGCGGCGTGCAGGCGGCGCGCTACGCCGGTGCGGCGGTGCGGACCAACGCCGAGGCGGACGGCGACCTGCTCACCGATTACGCTACCC
>JAEWCK010000183.1 GCA_023390675.1 Pseudomonadota bacterium | reverse complement strand
GGATAGCTCGGCCGCCTCCCCCGCCGCGCGCCACGCCGCCGCGGCGCGCGCGAGCGCCTCGCGGTGCGCGGGATCGGCGTCGAGCCACAATTCGAGCGCCAGCTCCTCCTCGAGCCCGACCGCGCCTTCGTTGAAGCGCATCAGCCAGGCCGCCGCCTGCTCGCGCACGGCTTCGCGGTTCGCCGCGGCGCTCACCGGCCCTTCTCCAGTCGCTCAGTGAGCGTCGCCAGCGCGCGCTGGATGTGGATCTCCACCATCCGCACGCTCAGCCCGAAGCCCTCGGCGATCGCGCGCTTGTCGATATTCTCGATGCGATAGAGCGTGAAGACTCGCCGGGTTTTCTCCGGCAATTCGGCGATCGCCTGCGCGACGATGCGCAAATCCTCCTGGTCCTCGGCGATGCGATGCGGGTCGAGCGGATCGACGCCGAGGAAATCCTCGAGCGCGCGCGCCTCGCGATAGCTGGCGCGCACCCGGTCGCGCCGCCCCTTGTCGCGCAGCAGGTTCGCGGCGATCCGGAAGATATAGGCGTCGGCCAGTGGCGCCTCGGCCTGCGGCGCGCGCGCAATGCGGACGAACACCTCCTGGGTCAGGTCTTCGGCCTCGGCCGGCGACCCCGTCCGCCGCGCGAAGAACGCGACCAATGCCCGGCGCAAGCGCCGGTGCGCGTCGGCTATGTCGTGGCGGGCCGCGTCGCTCAAAAACCTCACCCTTCCGCAGCAATAACGCACGGCGGCGCGGAATCCGAAAGCGGGGTCCGTGTAGGGACGGTCCGGGCGCCCGCGGCCCGGGGGGAATGTCGCAATGGGAATATGGTAGCCAACGTTCTCGATATTGACGGACCATCGGCCGGCCCCCCAGCATGGCGCCCAACGCGGAGAACAACGCGAGATCGGGGAGCGAGCAGCGCAATGCTGACGGATACACGCCTGCGCGTGCCAGATCGCAATCGACGCCCATGCCGGCGCAGGCCCTTTGGCCGGTGCCGGTTCCATTTCGTCGCGGCTTCCCGAGGCGCGGCGAGATCCCAGTAGCGAGTTACCAAGAGGGGATAGTCCAATGACCTGCCACCAGCACCGCAAGCTCCGCCTGGCCCTGCTCGCCGGCGCATCGCTGTTCGCCGCGACCGCGGCCTGGGCGCAGGACGCGACGCCGCCGGCTGCGCAGCAGGATCCGGCGGCTCCCGCGGAGGCGCAGGACGATCAGGAGATCGTCGTGGTCGGATCGCAGATCAGGGGCGCTTCGGTCACCGACGTGCTTCCCGTCACCGTGCTCGAGCCCGACGACATCGATGCAGTCGCGGCCACGGGCGGCGACGAGCTGTTCCGCAGCGTGCCCCAGGCGGGCGACGTGGCGTTCAACGAAAGCCGCGACGCAGGCGGCATCAACGACGCGCGCGGCGATACCGCCTCGATCAACCTGCGTGCGCTGGGCACCGGCAACACGCTCGTGCTGCTCAACGGCCGCCGCCTCGTCCTGCATCCGGGCACGCAGTCCGAGAATCTGGTGCCAGTGCAGAGCGTCAACACCAACACGATTCCGGTGAAGGGCGTGCGCCGCATCGAGATCCTGCGCGACGGCGCGGCGGCGATCTACGGCACCGACGCCGTGGCGGGCGTCGTCAACACCGTGCTCAAGAGCAATTTCAACGGCCTCACCGTCGAGGCCGAGGGCACGATCACCGGCCGCAGCGACCAGAGGGAATTCGACGGCTCGTTCGAGGCCGGCCACACCTTCAACGGCGGCCGCACCAACATCTCGGTGTTCGGCGAATATGACCGGCGCGACCCGCTCTGGGCGCGCGACCGCAAGAATTCGCTCTCGAGCGACCTTCGCCCGCTCGTGGCGGGAACGCCGTTCGCCGGCGACACCGATTTCGACAACCGTTCGAACGACACGATCTGGGGCGAATTTCAGCGCCTGACGAACAGCTACGTCGCCTCCACGACCACGGCGAGCTACAACGGCACCTCGCTCACCACGAGCGGCATTTTCCATGTGCAGCCGATCACCAACGACGGCTGCATCGCGCCGGGCCAGACCGTGGACACCTGCTTCGACAATTCGAGTCTGTCGACGGCGAGCACCGACAACAATCTCAGATACAATACCAACGCCGACCGCACCCTGCAGGGCAGGAACGAGCGCATTAACCTGTTCGGGTTCGTCAACCACCAGTTCAACGACAATCTCGAATTCTTCGGCGAGCTCGGCTATTACAAGTCGAACTACGACAGCCAGCGCGAGCAGGATACGTCGCTCGCCAACCAGCGGCTGATCATCCCGATCACCGGCTACTGGAACCCGTTCGGTCCGACCGGCAGTCCCAACCGCATTCCGGGGCTCACCGGAGTCGCCACCGCCGGCGTGCCGCTCGAGCTGATCGACTATCGCCCGGTCGACGCGGGCCCGCTCAAGATCCATGTCGAGAACGTCACGACGCGCTTCCTCGGCGGACTTCGCGGCAAGTTCGGTGGCTGGGACTGGGAAAGCGCCGCGCTCTATTCGCGCGCGCGCACCAACGACACGATGCACACGATCAGCATGACGGCCTTTCAGGAAGCGCTGAGCAGGACGGACGCCACTGCCTATAACCCGTTCAACGGCGGCGATCCGCTCAATCCCGGCGAACGCGATTCGACGCCGAACAGCCAGGCGACGATCGACAGCATGATGGTCGACGTCTACCGCATCAGCACCACCGACATGGCGTTGTGGGACTTCAAGCTGTCGCGTCCCGATCTGCTCCGTCTGCCCGCAGGCAATGTCGGCGTCGCGACGGGCGTCGAATATCGCCACGAAACCTATTCGGACAATCGCGATCCCCGCCTCGACGGGACGATCAAGTTCACGGCGCTCGATGGCTCGTCGAACGGCAGCGACGTGATCGGCGCGAGCCCGACGCCCGATTCGAAGGGGCAGCGCGACGTCAAATCGGCCTATGCCGAGCTCGTCGTGCCGGTGGTGTCGCGCGACATGCACGTGCCGCTGGTGCGCAAGTTCAGCCTTCAGCTGGCCGGCCGGGTCGAGGATTATACGGGCTTCGGCACAGTCGCGAAGCCGAAGGTCGCGGCGTCCTGGTATCCGGTCGACTGGCTTCAGTTCCGCACCGCCTGGTCGCAGGGCTTCCACGCGCCGAACCTTCCGCAGCAGTTCGAGCGCGGCATCCAGCGCGCCAACACGCGGACCGACTGGATCAAGTGCGAAGCCGATCTGCGCGCCGGACGCATCGCCAATTTCGATGCCTGCACGCGCAGCCAGAGCGTGGTGAGCAACCGTTCGGGCAGCGAGACGCTCGAGCCCGAGACCTCCGACAACTTCACCGTCGGCGCGGTGCTCACGCCGCCGCTTCCGAGCCGCTTCGGCCGCCTCACCTTCACTGCGGACTATTGGGAGATCCGCCAGAAGCAGCTGATCGGCCTGTTCGGCGATTCGAACGCGCTGACGCTCGATTACTATCAGCGCCTCCACGGCGGCTCGAACCCCAATGTCGAGCGCGCGGCGCCGACTCCCGCCGAGATCGCCGATTTCGCGGGCACCGGGCTCGATCCGGTCGGCCGCGTGATCCAGGTGGTCGACAATTACACCAACCTCAATCCGCGCGTGGTGCGCGGCCTCGATCTCGCGCTCTTCTACAGCATCGACGATACCGGCATCGGCGACTTCGATCTCAAGCTCAACGCGGCGCACACGATCGAATTCTACCAGACGCCCGACGCCGCCAAGGCCGAGCTGCTCGCGCAACAGGCCTCGGGCGGGATCGACGCGACGATCCCGATCAGCGGCGCGGCGAGCCTGCTCGAGCAGGACGGGCGGCCCAAATGGCGCGCGACCGCGACGTTCACCTGGCGCTACAAGGGGTTCGGGCTGGGCTATTACAGCTCCTATGTCGGCCCGGTGAACGATACCGGCGCGGCGCTGGCGGACGGCACCTTGTGGCGGGTCGACGATTATCTGACCCACAATCTCTATGGCCAGTACAGCTTTGGCAGAACGCGGTTGCGCGTCGGGGTGCGCAACATCTTCGACAAGGACGCGCCGCTGACCGACAATCCCTATGGCTATAATGGCGACCTCTACAGCAACAAGGGCCGCACCTTCTACGCCTCGCTCCGGCACCGCTTCTGATGCCTCCGCGGCGGGCGCAGGCGCGCGCCTGCGTCCGCCGCAATGTTCTGGTTCGTATCGAGGAGTCGCATCGATGAAACTGCGTCACCGCCTGGTCGCGGCTTTTGCCGGCCTGGCGCTTCCGTTCGCCACGCTTTCGCCCGCCGCCGCGCAGCAGAAGCAGCTCCTCGAATATCCGAGCGTCCACCAGCCGGTCGTCGGCATGCACGGCATGGTGGTGAGCCAGAACGAGATCGCGAGCCGGGTCGGCGCGCAGGTCATCCGCGACGGCGGCAACGCAGTCGATGCGGCGGTGGCGATGGCGTTCGTGATGGCGGTGACGCTGCCGCGCGCGGGCAATATCGGCGGCGACGGCTTCATGACGCTCTACGACGCGAAGAGCGGCAAGACGGTGACGATCGACTTTCGCGGCACTGCCCCGCTCGGCGTCACGCCGGACATGTTCGTGTCGGGCGAAGGCAAGGAGCTCAAGAGCGCGAGCTTCGGCTATCGCGCGCCCGACGTCCCGGGGACGGTCGCGGGGCTGGAGCTCGCGCACAGGAAATATGGCCGCCTCCCCTGGGCGAAGCTCGTCCAGCCCGCGATCGACCTTGCCGAGAACGGCGTGGCGCTGTCGCCCGACGAAGCCTTCGTCTTCTCGTGGGGCAAGGAGCGGCTCTCGGCGAGCGAGGCGGGCAAGCGCACCTTCTACAAGCCCGACGGCAGCCTGTATCGGGCGGGCGAATTGCTCAGGCAGCCCGACCTCGCCTGGTCGCTCAGGCAGATCCAGGCGGGCGGCGCGGACGCCTTCTACAAGGGCGCGATCGCCGAGCGCATCGCCGCCGACATGGCGAAGCATGGCGGGCTCATCACGCGCAAGGACCTTGCCGGCTATCGCGCGGTCGAGCGCCAGCCGCTCGAAGGAAGCTATCGCGGCGTCACCATCCGCACTGCGCCCCCGGCGAGCGCGGGCGGCGCGGCGTTGCTCGAGATCCTCAACATCCTCGAGAATTTCGATCTGAAGGGCATGAAGGCGGGCTCGGGCCAGTCGCTCCACACGCTCAGCGAGGCGATGAAGCTCGGCTATGCCGATCGCTACCGCTTCCTCGGCGACACGGATTTCGTCCATGTGCCGCT
>JAEWCK010000177.1 GCA_023390675.1 Pseudomonadota bacterium | reverse complement strand
GTGCAGCTGTTCGACAGCTGGGCCGGAAGCCTGAGCCCGGCGCAATTCGAGCAATGGGTGATCGCACCCAATGCGCGCATCGCCGCGGCGCTCGAAGGCGAGGTTCCGGTGATCGGCTTCCCCAAGGGCGCCGGCGGCAAGCTCGCCGCCTATGCGCGCGAGACGGGAGTCGACGCGATCGGGCTCGACGAGACCGTCGATCCCGAATGGGCCAATGCCGCGCTCCCCGAGACGCTGCCCGTGCAGGGCAATCTCGATCCGCTCGCATTGATCGCAGGCGGCAAGACGCTCGACAACGCGGTCGACCGCGTGCTTTCGGCGTTCCAGAATCGCCCGCACATCTTCAATCTGGGCCACGGCATCCAGCAGGACACGCCCATCGCGCATGTCGAACGCCTGCTGGCACGCATCCGGAGGACCGCATGACCAACTGGCTCGGCAACGCCTATCTCTGGGTCAAGGCAGCGCACATCATCTTCGTCATCTTCTGGATGGCGGGCCTGTTCCTGCTTCCGCGCTATCTTGTCCACCATCAGGAAGCGCTGGGAAGCCCGCAGGCGGCCGAATGGACCGCGCGCGAGGAAAAGCTGCGCCGGATGATCCTCGGCCCCTCGATCGGCCTCGTATGGCTGCTGGGACTGTCGCTCGCCGCCAATGACGGACTGTTCGACGGCCAGCCCGGGCTTGGCTGGCTCCATGCCAAGCTCGTTCTGGTGCTCGCGCTTTCGGGCTATCACGGCTGGGCGATCCGCTATTCTAAGAAGCTCGGCCGGGGCGAGGGCAATCTCGCGCCGCGCACGCTGAGGTTGCTCAACGAAGTCCCGGCGCTGGCGGTCATCCTGATCGTGGTGCTGGCGGTCGTAAAACCCTTCTGAGCCCGGTTGACTTGGGGTTGGCGCGCACCTAATTCGCTAGTCGTGCACCGGGCCTACCGGCGCATCCCTCCTTCCAGCATCGAACCTCCCGCGAAATCCGCCGGCCGACGCTCTCCCCACATCCAGAATCCGGACTTTCCATGCATCTCAAGGACCTCAAGAAAACCGCGCCGGCCGAACTGGTCACGATGGCCGAGGAGCTCGGCGTCGAAAGCGCCTCGACGCTTCGCAAGCAGGATCTGCTCTTCGCGATTCTCAAGGCGCAGGCCGAGAATGGCGACCAGATCATGGGCGAGGGTACGATCGAAGTGCTCCCCGACGGCTTCGGCTTCCTGCGCAGCCCCGAGGCGAATTATCTCGCGGGCCCTGACGACATCTATGTCTCGCCCAACCAGGTGCGTAAGTTCGGCCTCAGGACCGGTGACACTGTCGAAGGCGAGATCCGCGGCCCCAAGGACGGCGAGCGTTATTTCGCGCTGACTCGCCTCGTCTCGGTCAATTTCGACGATCCCGACGCTGTCCGCCACCGCGTCAATTTCGACAACCTCACGCCGCTCTATCCCGAGCAGAAGCTGACGCTCGATCCGGGCGATCCGACGATCAAGGACAAGTCGGCGCGCGTCATCGACATCGTCAGCCCGCAGGGCAAGGGCCAGCGCGCGCTGATCGTCGCGCCGCCGCGCGTCGGCAAGACCGTGCTCCTCCAGAACATCGCCCGCGCGATTACCGACAATCATCCCGAGGTGTTCCTGATCGTGCTGCTCATCGACGAGCGACCCGAGGAAGTCACCGACATGCAGCGCAGCGTGAAGGGCGAGGTGATCAGCTCGACCTTCGACGAGCCCGCGCAGCGCCACGTCCAGGTCGCCGAGATGGTGATCGAGAAGGCCAAGCGCCTCGTCGAGCACAAGAAGGACGTCGTGATCCTGCTCGATTCGATCACGCGTTTGGGCCGCGCCTACAACACCGTGGTGCCGTCGTCGGGCAAGGTGCTGACCGGCGGCGTCGACGCCAACGCGCTCCAGCGCCCCAAGCGCTTCTTCGGCGCGGCGCGCAACATCGAGGAAGGCGGCTCGCTCTCGATCATCGCCACCGCGCTGATCGACACTGGCAGCCGCATGGACGAAGTCATCTTCGAAGAGTTCAAGGGCACCGGCAATTCCGAAATCGTCCTCGACCGCAAGGTGGCCGACAAGCGCATCTTCCCCGCGCTCGACGTCGGCAAATCGGGCACGCGCAAGGAAGAGCTGCTGGTCGACAAGGCCAAGCTCTCCAAGATGTGGGTGCTCCGCCGCATCCTGATGCAGATGGGCACCGTCGACGCGATGGAGTTCCTGCTCGACAAGATGAAGGATTCGAAGACCAACGAGGACTTCTTCGATTCGATGAACCAGTAAACCGCCGCCGCCTGCGGCGACTGCGGATCCAGAAGGCCGGGGCATCGCGCCCCGGCCTTTTTCGTTGCGTCCCGCGCAGAAAATCCCGATTGTTGCGACAACTGCGTATCATGTGGGAAACATACAGGGAGCAGAGGCCCATGACGCTCGCGCGGATCGTTCTTGCCTGCCTGTTCGCCTGCGCCGGAACGCAGGCCGCGCAGGCGAAGAACTGGTATGTCGCGCCGAATGGCAGCGACAGCGCTTCCGGGTCGCGGTCCGCGCCCTGGGCGAGCTTCGCCAAGGCGCAGCGTGTCGCCTTGCCGGGGGACACCGTCTATTTCCGCGGCGGCACCTATCGCTTCATCAAAGGCGCGAACGCGTGCGCGAGCCGCACCTCGGTGGTCGACGCGGTCCTGCTCGACAAGAGCGGCAGCGCGGGCAAGCCGATTCGCTACTGGGCCTATCCCGGCGAGCGCCCCGTCTTCGATTTCTCGGGCATGCAGGACGATTGCCGGATCAAGGGCGTGCACGTCGCCGGCGACTATATCCATCTGAAGGGGCTCGAGATCACGGGCGTCCCGCAGAACAACAATCTCAACCACGAATCGTGGGGCGTGTGGATCGAGGGCAGCCACAATGTCTTCGAGCAGCTCGACATCCATCACATCATGGGCGCGGGGCTGTTCATCGCCAATGGCGGCGACAATCTCGTGCTCAACAGCGATTCGCATCACAATTACGATCCGCTGACCTCGAACGGCGCGGGCGAGAGCGGCGACGGCTTCGGCGCGCACATCAGGGCCGGGCATCCCGGCAACGTGTTTCGCGGTTGCCGCGCGTGGATGAACAGCGACGACGGCTTCGACCTGATCCGCGCCTATTCCCCGGTGCTGATCGAGAATTCATGGTCGTGGCAGAACGGCTATCTGCCCGGAACGCTCACGCCGATCGGCAACGGCAACGGCTTCAAGATGGGCGGCTATGGCCTGAAATACGATCCGCGCGGGGTGAAGCATACGCTGCGCTTCTCGGTGGCGTTCCACAATCGCGCCGCGGGCGTCTATGCCAACCACCACACGCTGGCGAACGACTATCTGGACAACACCAGCTTCGACAACGGCGCCGATTTCAACATGCTCGGCCTCGGTCCGGACGGCCCGGTCAATTTGGGCAGGCTGCGCAATAACCTCGCTTTTGGCCGCACGCCCTTCGTCAACATGAGCGAGGATGCCGCCTTCAACAGCTGGACCCTGCCGGTGAAGGTCTCGGCCGAAGACTTCGCCAGCGTCTCCGCCGCGGGCTGGGATGCGCCGCGCCGCGTGGACGGGAGCCTGCCGCAGCTCGCGGCATTCCACCTCGTCGCCGGAAGCGACCTTATCGACGCCGGGACCGAAACGGGCTTGCCGTACAAGGGCCGCGCGCCCGATCTCGGCGCGTTCGAGCGGTAACCTAAGTCCTTTGCCCGCGCCGCGTTCGCCGCTAGGGGCGGAGCATGCACCTGAACTTCGCCGACGTCTTCAAGCCCAGCGGCCTCGCCAGCCTCGGCCAGATCATCCTCGGCGACCTGACCATGGCGGGCGACAATGTCGTCGTCATGGGCTCGCTCGCCTCCGGGCTCCCCGAGAAGCAGCGCCGCCAGGTGCTGATGCTCGGCGTCGGCATCGCGCTCATCTTCCTGATCGGCTTCTCGCTGATCGCGGTGCAATTGCTCCAGATCACCGGGCTCGTGCTCGCCGGCGGGCTGCTGCTGCTCTGGGTAGCCTACAATATGTGGCGCGAGATCCAGCATGCGCGCCACGCCCACCACACGCCCGAGCAGGAAGCGGCCGAGGCGGCGGCCCGCCCACCCAAGACCTTCATCCAGGCCGCGATCCAGATCACGCTCGCCGATTTGTCGATGAGCCTCGACAACGTGCTGCTCGTCGCCTCGATCGCGCGCGAGAATCCCGCGTTGCTGTTCATCGGGCTCAGCTTCTCGGTGCTGCTGATGGGGCTGCTCGCCAACGTCGTCGCGCGGCTGATCCAGCGCTATCACTGGATCGCCTATATCGGGCTGATCGTGATCCTGTGGGTCGCCGGGCGGATGATCTACGACGGCGTCGTCGACAACAAGCTCGGCGTGCTTCACTTGCTCGTCTGAGCCCCTCCGCGATGCTCGCGCGTTGCCGCCGGCAATGATCGACACCGCGGCCCTCTTTGCGCCCGACGCGCTGCAGGCGCTGGGCGAAGTCATCGTCATCGATCTGGTGCTCGCGGGCGACAACGCCGTGGTCGTCGGCGCGCTTGCCGCGGGGCTGCCGGCAAGGCAGCAGCGTCAGGTGATCCTCGTCGGGATCGGCGCCGCGCTCGTCATGCGCATCGCCTTCGCGCTGATCGCGACGCAATTGCTCGAGGTGATAGGACTGCTCTTCGCCGGCGGGCTGCTGCTGCTCTGGGTCTCGTGGCGGATGTGGCGCGAGCTGCGCGAGGGCAACCGGCACGAGGAAGTCACCACGCGCCCGCCCAAAAGCTTCCTCGCCGCCGCCTGGTCGGTCGCGCTCGCCGACGTCAGCATGAGCCTCGACAATGTCCTCGGCGTTGCCGGCGCGGCGCGCGAGCATCCCGCGATTCTGATCTTCGGGCTGCTCTTCTCGGTCGCGATGATGGGCCTCGCCGCCAACCTCATCGCACGCGTGATCGATCGCTATCGCTGGATCGGCTTCGCCGGGCTCGCGGTGATCGTCTGGGTCGCGGTACGGATGATCCACGAAGGCGTGGTCAACGAGCGCACCGGGCTGGCGGCGCTCGTCTAGAGGCAACCCGCCTCGCGCACCGTTGCGCTCGCGTCGACAAGCGTGCCGGCCGATGCGGTCCACGTCACTTCGACTCGCTCGGCGCAGGGCACGCCTTTTATCGTACGCCCGGCATGTCCCTGGCCGATCGCGAAGCGGTTCGCCCTCAGCCAGTCATGCAGCCAACGCTCCTGAACGCCGGCATGAAAGCGTGCGTGGAAGGCGGGCGAGGGTATGTCCCACTTGGCGTCCGCAAGCAGCGGGCCGGGATTCGGAGCCGCTCACCGCAAGCCCCAACAAGATCCTCTGCCAATTGATCGTGACCACCAGCGCGGCCAGCCCCGCCAGTAGCGCAAACGCCCCGAGCCAGCGCCGCCGCATCGGCTCAGCCCAGATTCTCCGCGAAGAACGCCTCGGTGCGGCTGTCGGCGATCTCGGCCTCCTTGTCGGCGCGGCGCTTGCCCATTTCGGTCGCGAAGCCGTGGTCGACGCCGGGATAGTCGAGGAGCGTCACCTTGGGATGGCCGTCGAGCCCTTCGTGCATCTTGGCCTGGATGTCGGGCGTGACGAAATGGTCGGCGCCCGCGATGTGGAGCAGCACCGGCCCGGCGATCGCATGCTTCTCGCCGAGCAGATTGTCGATCCCGACGCCGTAATAGCCGACGCTCGCATCCGCATCGGTGCGCGCCGCGGTCATGAACGCCAGCCGCCCGCCGAGACAATAACCCACGACGCCGACCTTCCCGCCCCCACCGAGCTTCGCGCGCGCGGCGCGGATCGTCGCCTCGATGTCGCGTACGCCCGCGTCCTGGTTGAACTTGCCCATCCAGCCGAGCGCTTCCTCGAACTGTTCGGGCACGTCGGGATCGAGCTCGATTCCGGGCTTCAGCCGCCAGAACAGGTCGGGGGCGAGCGCGAGATAGCCCTTTTCCGCCCAATGGTCGCATTTCTGCCGGATGCCGGGGTTCACCCCGAAAATCTCCTGGATCACGACGATCGCGGCGCGCGGCGTGCCTTCGGGCTCGGCGACATAGGCGTCGAAGCTGCCGCTGCCATCGATCGTCTCGATGCGAATCATGGTCACAACAAGGTTCCTCCGCTCAGGGCGCCGCCGTTGGGCGTTGCGATTCCGGCATGGTCGCGCGCATACAGGGCCTCAGGTAGCAGCCGCCGGGCGGACTGCGCAACGGAAGGGCCCTCATGAAGATCAATGTCGAAGTCGATTGCACGCCCGAGGAGGCGCGCCGCGCGATGGGCCTGCCCGATCTCTCGCCGGTCCACGAGCGCTATGTCGCGATGATGGTCGAGGCGATCGAGAAGCAAGGCAGCCCCGAAGCCTTCGCCGCGATGATGAAGAACTGGGCGCCGATGACCGACGCGGGGATGAACTTCTGGCGCGGGCTGTTCGACGCGGGAACCAAGACGGGCGGCTGATGGACACGATTTTCGCGGTATCGAGCGGCGCGCCGCCCGCCGCGATCGCGGTGCTGCGCGTGAGTGGCGAGCAAGCATTTGAAATACTTAGGGAAATTGCGGGCCCTCTGCCAGAACCGCGACGGGCGGCGTTGCGATCGCTGCGATCGCCGGCGGGCGAGTTGCTGGACCGCGCGCTCGTCCTGACTTTCCCGGGCCCCGGCAGCGCCACCGGCGAGGATCTGGCCGAGCTCCACCTCCATGGCGGCCGGGCCGTGGTCCGCGCGGTCGAGGACGCGCTCGAGGGCCTTGGCCTGCGCCGCGCGGAGCCGGGCGAGTTCACGCGGCGCGCGCTCGCGAACGGCCGGATCGACTTGAGCGAGGCCGAGGGGCTGGGCGACTTGCTGATGGCCGAGACCGAGGCGCAGCGCCGCGCCGCGATCCGATCGGCCGAGGGCGCGGTGCGCCGCGAGGTGGAGGGCTGGGCCGCGCGGCTGCTCGCCGTCGCCGCGCATGCCGAGGCCTTGCTCGATCACAGCGACGAGGACGATGTCGCGGGGGAGGGCGATGCGCTTCCCATCCTCCGCGCCGAGGTTGCCGCGCTCGCCGCCGATATAGAGGGCGTTGCGTCGCGGCCCCCGGTCGAGCGCCTGCGCGATGGCCTGCGCGTCGTCCTTGCCGGCCCGCCCAATGCCGGGAAGTCGACTCTGCTCAATGCGCTGGCCGGCCGCGATGCCGCGATCGTCTCGCCGGTCGCGGGCACGACCCGCGACCGGATCGAGGCGCCCGTCGTCCGGAGCGGCATCGCCTATATCCTCACCGACACCGCGGGTCTGTCCGATGCGCCCGGCGACGCGATCGAGGCGATCGGCGTCGATCGCGCCCGCGCCGCGCTCGCCGAAGCGGATATCGTGCTGTGGCTCGGCGACGATGCGCCCCCTGCGAACGCGATCCATGTTCACGCCCGCGCGGACGAGCCCGGCCGCGGGGCCCGCCGCGGGGGCCCCCGGGG
>JAEWCK010000166.1 GCA_023390675.1 Pseudomonadota bacterium | reverse complement strand
TTCGCGACGGAGGCGGTGCCGGGGGCGCTGCCGATCGGGCGCAATTCGCCGCAGCAGCCGCCGTTCGGCCTCTATGCCGAGCAGCTTTCGGGTACCGCCTTCACCGCGCCGCGCCACGAGAATCGCCGGTCGTGGCTGTACCGGATGCGGCCGAGCGCCGAGCATCCGCCCTACCAGCCTTATCATGGCGCGCCGCTGTTCGCCCCCGGGACGCCCGATGCGCCGCTCGCGCCCAACCGCCTGCGCTGGAACCCGCTGGCGATGCCGTCGCAACCGACCGACCTCATCGATTCGATGGTGACGATGATGGCCAATCGGGATCCGGAGTCGCTGGAGGGCGTCGCCGTCCACGTCTATCGCGCCAATCGCGACATGGACCGTCGCGCCTTTGTCGACGCCGACGGCGAATTGCTGTTCATCCCGCAGCAGGGGCGGGTGACCCTGCTCACCGAAATGGGCCGGATCGACATCGGCCTGGGCGAGATCGCTCTGGTTCCCCGCGGCGTCCGCTTCCGCGTCCTGCTCCCTGACGGCGAGGCGCGCGGCTATGTCGCCGAGAACCACGGCGCGCTGTTCCGTCTCCCCGATCTCGGCCCGATCGGCGCCAACGGCCTCGCCAATCCGCGCGACTTCGAGACGCCCGCCGCCTGGTTCGAGGACCGCGACGAGCGCTTCGAGGTGATCCAGAAGCATCTCGGCAGCCTGTGGGCCACCACGCTCGACCATTCGCCGCTCGACGTGGTGGCATGGCACGGCAACCTCGCCCCGTGGCGCTATGATCTGTCGCGCTTCAACACGATGAACACGGTGAGCTTCGATCACCCCGACCCGTCGATCTTCACCGTCCTTACTTCGTCATCGGACGTTCCCGGGCGCGCGAACGCCGATTTCGTGATCTTCCCGCCGCGCTGGATGGTCGCCGAGGACACCTTCCGCCCGCCCTGGTTCCACCGCAACGTGATGAGCGAGGCGATGGGACTGATCCACGGCGCGTACGACGCCAAGGCCGAGGGTTTCGCGCCCGGCGGGCTATCGCTCCACAACCTCATGGCCGGCCACGGCCCTGACGTAACGAGCTGGCAGGGCGCGTCGAACGCCGATCTCAAGCCGCACAAAATCGAAGGCACGATGGCCTTCATGGTCGAGACCTGCTGGCCGTACCGGCCGACACAATACGCCCTCGACCGCGCCCAGCCGGATTATGACGCGGCTTGGGCGGGGTTTCCGAAGGCACGGCTCCCATGAAAATCCTCCCCGAGCTTGCCTCGGGGAGGGGGACCGCCGCCGAAGGCGGTGGTGGAGGGGCCGGCGCGACACGCGCCGGTTTCACCGGCGCACCCCTCCACCATCCTTCGGATGGTCCCCCTCCCCCAGCAAGCTGGGGGAGGAATTAAGTGGAACGCCTCTCCTCCACACCCCCCAACATAACCTTGGGCCCCCTCGCCCTCATCCCCGACAACACCGCGCGCAACTTCGTCCTCGAGATGCGCGCCGGCCGCTTCCACGGTTTCGTCGTCCGCAAGGGCGACGCCGTCCACGGCTATGTCGACATCTGCGCGCACATGGCGCTTCCGCTCGCCCAGCAGCTCGACGATTACCTCACCCCCGACGGCAGCCTCATCCAGTGCGGCTGGCACGGCGCCCTCTACCGGATCGAGGACGGCGAATGCGTGGGTGGTCCTTGCACCGGCGCGCGGCTACAGGCTTGGCCAGTGATCGTACGCGACGGCATGATCGTCACGGCTTGAGAGAGAGGCATATGGAACCCACGCTCGACTTCGGTCTCGGCGAGACCGCCGACATGATCCGCGAGACCACCCGGCGCTTCGCGAAGGACCAGATCGAGCCGCTCGCCGCGAGAATCGACGCCGAGGACTGGTTCCCCATCGAGCTGTGGCCCCAAATGGGCGAGCTCGGCCTCCACGGCATCACCGTCGAGGAGGAATATGGCGGGCTCGGCCTCGGCTATCTCGAGCACGTCATCGCCTGCGAGGAAGTGTCGCGCGCCTCGGCCGCGATCGGGCTCAGCTACGGCGCGCATTCGAACCTCTGCATCAACCAGATCCGCCGCTGGGCGAACGACGAGCAGAAGGCGAAGTACCTGCCGAAGCTGATCTCGGGCGAACATGTCGGCAGCCTCGCCATGTCGGAGGCCGGCGCAGGCTCCGACGTGGTGAGCATGAAGCTCCGCGCCGAGGCGGTCGACGGCGGCTTCCGCCTCAACGGCACCAAATTCTGGATCACCAACGCTGCCTATGCCGACACGCTCGTCGTCTATGCCAAGACCGGCGAAGGCTCGCGGGGGATCACCACCTTCCTGATCGAGAAGGACATGCCCGGCTTTTCGATCGGCCAGAAGATCGACAAGATGGGCATGCGTGGCTCGCCCACCGCCGAGCTCGTGTTCAACGACTGCTTCGTCGCGCAAGAGAATGTCATGGGGCCGATGAACGGCGGCGTCGGCGTGCTGATGTCGGGGCTCGATTACGAGCGCACCGTGCTCGCCGGCATCCAGCTCGGCATCATGCAGGCGTGCCTCGACGTCGTCTTGCCCTATCTGCGCGAGCGCAAGCAGTTCGGCCAGCCGATCGGCCACTTCCAGCTGATGCAGGCCAAGGTGGCGGACATGTACGTCGCGCTCAATTCGGCGCGCGCCTATGTCTACACCGTCGCGAAGAATTGCGACGAGGGCCGCACCACGCGTTTCGACGCCGCGGGCGCGATCCTGCTCGCCTCGGAGAATGCCGTGCGCGTCAGCCTCGAGGCGATCCAGGCGTTGGGCGGCGCCGGCTACACCAGGGACTGGCCCGTCGAGCGCTTCGCCCGCGACGCCAAGCTGCTCGACATCGGCGCGGGGACCAACGAGATCCGCCGCATGCTGATCGGGCGCGAGCTGGTGGGAGGCTGAGGCGGCGATGCAGCGCATGACCCACCATGTCGCGGAAACCCGGTCGTGACGGAGCACTCCGGCGATGCGATCGCTTTGGTCCGCTCGTTTATTGCGTCGATGACGCGGCCGCCCGGACATAGCCTGTCGCAGGACGAGATTCGCGCTGCGGTCGGGCGCCATGTCAGAATCGAAATCATGGCGGCGTCGATCACTGGCCCGGCCTGGAAGACGGCCGCGCCGGCCCAGCGCGAGCGCCTTTGCGCGGTCTTGCTGGACCTAGTCGCAAAGCACATGGCGGCCCCCTTCACGAGCGAGGCCGGATCAATTCGTGTGCACCCGCTCAGAGGTGGCGTGGAACGGCGGCGAGTGGAGGTGCCGGGCGACAAGCTCCGTGCGAACGGCTCAGCGATAAAACTGTCCTGGCGCGTCGATCGCGATCGCAGCGGCCCGTTCATTTATGACGCGACGTGCGATGGCGTCTCGATCCTCGAATCCCTGCGCTCCCAATTTTCCGAAGTGCTGCGGCGCGAAGGCGTGGACGGGCTGGCGGCGCGGCTGAAAGCGCTGCCCGGCTGACCGATCAGGCGCACGGCGCGGATGGGCGGCTAAATCCATTCCTCCCCCAGCTTGCTGGGGGAGGGGGACCGCCGAAGGCGGT
>JAEWCK010000110.1 GCA_023390675.1 Pseudomonadota bacterium | reverse complement strand
CCTCTGGGACGCGCCTCGCGGCGCGCCTCACGCGGCCAACCCGGGTGGCGGGGCGGGAACGCCCTTGCGTCACGTTCCCGAGGGAACGCCGCCGGCCACCCCTATTCGGCCTTGCTCCCGGTGGGGTTTGCCATGCCGCCCCCGTTGCCGGGGGCGCGGTGCGCTCTTGCCGCACCCTTTCACCCTTGCCGCTCCCGAAGGAGGTAGGCGGTCTGCTCTCTGTGGCACTTTCCCTGGGGTCGCCCCCGGCGGGCATTACCCGCCACCGTCGTTTCCGTGGAGCCCGGACTTTCCTCGCCCCCCGCTTTCGCGGAGGCCGCGGCCGCCCGGCCCTCTGGCGGGAGCTAGATAGCGCGTATCGAGACGGAAGTAAGCCCCTCCCCTTCAGGGGAGGGGCTAAAGCCTAATCATCCCCCTGCGGCTTCGGCAGCAGGAGCGCGAGCAGCAGGCAGCGGCACTCCGCGTCGATCTCGCCATCGATCATCTCGGGGCGGAAGCGGCGCTGGAAGGCGGTGACCGCCGCGGCCGGGTTCTCGACGTCATAGCCGAAGCGTTCGAGCGCGAGCATGAACCCCGCATCGGGCCAGCCCGGATCGACGAGGTTCTTCGTCGGCCGCGGCAGCGCGAGCCTGAGCCGCGCCAGCGCGTGCCAGTTGAACAGCTCGCCCGGATCCTGCTTGCGCGCGGGCGCGACGTCCGAATGGCCGACGACATTGCCGCGAGTGATCCCGTGGCGCGCCTTGATGTCGGCGACGAGCGGGATCAGCGCGCTCATCTGCGCCTCGGGGAATTCGCGATAGCCGTGGTCGTGCCCGGGATTGACGATCTCGATGCCCACCGATGCAGAATTGACGTCCTTGATCCCGCGCCAGTGCGCCTTGCCCGCGTGCCAGGCGCGCTTTTCCTCGTCGACCAGCCGGAAGATGCGTCCGTCCTCCTCGACCAGATAGTGCGCCGAGACCCCCGCCTCGGGATCGCGCAGCCGCTCGAGCGCCGCCGCGCCGCTTTCCATGCCGGTATAATGGAGGACGATCATCGACACCGGCAGCATACGCTCGCTCCAGTTGGGCGATGACGTGTCGATGATGTCGAGACCCTGCATTGCTGCAGGTTTAGGCGCTGGCGCCCTGGGATCAACCCGCGACGCGTGCGCGCTCCGGATCGGCGTCCACCGCATGGTAGAACCCCCGGAACCGCTCGCTCGGAGTGAAATGCTCGGTCTGGCCGATCACCGTCTCGCCCGCCCCCAGCACGAGCAGCCCGCCCGGCCGGATCGCGCTCGCCAGCGTGTCGAATACCTGCCGCCGCACCGGCGCCGAGAAATAAAGCAGCACGTTGCGGCACAGGATCACGTCGAACTTGCCCGGAGGCGCAGGGTCCTGCGTCAGATTTTGCTGGCGGAACTGGATCTTGCGGACCAGCTCAGGCTTGGCGATCCAGTCGCCGCCGGCCGTGTCGAACCAGGTCATCATGCGCCGGACGGGCAGTCCGCGCTGGATCTCGAATTGCGAGAAGCGCCCCTGCCGCGCGCGCGTGAGCGCCGCCGGCGAGATGTCGGTCGCGACGATCTCGGGCTCGATTTCGCCGCGCTCGGCAAACAGCATCGCGAGACTCATCGGTTCCTGCCCGGTCGAGCAGCCCGCCGACCAGATGCGCAGCCGCGCGGTGCCGCTCTCGGCCTGCATCTCCCGCGCCGCCTCGGCGACCTGGTCGAGCACGAGCACGTCGCGGAAGAAGCTCGTCTCCTGGTTGAGCAGCGCGTCGACCACTTCGTCCGCCAGCTCTCCCGTCCGCGCCGCGATCAACTGCCCCACCAGTTCCTCCAAGGTCTCCAGCCCGCGTGCGCGCAGCACCGGCTTGAGCGCGGTCTCGATCCGCCACGCCCGGTTGGCCGCGATCTGCTGGCCGGTGCGCTGTTCGAGCAGCGCCGCGATCATGTTCATTGCGCCCGAAGACGCGCCCATTGCGCCGCCGATGCTCATGCGTGCCTCGCGCGGCGCGCGATCAGGCGGCCGATCTCGTCTGGGGGCAGCACTGCGGTCGCGCGTCCCGCGCCCGCCACGGCCCCCGGCATTCCCCACACCACCGAACTCTCGCGGTCCTGCACCAGCACGCGCGCGCCCGCGCCGATCATGTCGGCGGCGCCCTCGCAGCCGTCGCGGCCCATGCCGCTCAGTACCACGCCAAGGGCGCGGCTGCCGAACACTTCCGCCACGCTCTGGAACATCGGATCGACCGAGGGCATGCAGCCGCTGAGCGATTTGTCGTGCGTCAGCCGGATCGCCGCACCGTCGGACATGCGGACGACACCCATATGCGCGTCGCCGGGCGCGACGATGATCCGGCCGGGGCGGATGCGCATCCGGTCGGTCGCGACGTCGCAGGGGCGCGAGCCGAGCACGGCGAGCTGAGTCGCGAAATAGCTCATGAACGATGCCGGCAGATGCTGGGTGACGAGGATCGGCACCTGAAAATTGGCGGGGATCGCGCGGAGCAGCTGGCTGAGCGGATGGATGCCGCGGGTCGAGGCGCCGATCGCGACGATGTCGAAATCCTCGGGCGCGGCGATCGGGCCATAGG
>JAEWCK010000077.1 GCA_023390675.1 Pseudomonadota bacterium | reverse complement strand
GTCTGGAAGGGCGTCGCCCAAACCGACCGCGCGATCGCCGGCCCCGCCGCGGCGCGCAGCCAGGGCCTCGTCGCCGCCCGCGCGACGCTCGTGCAGGCGATCAAGCTCGACGGCCAGGCGACGCTCCCCCAGATCGCGTGGTTCCAGAGCTACACCAAGGCCGGCGAACGCGCCCCGCGCGAGGCGATGCTCGCCATGGCCCGGGTCGTCCAGCGCATCCCCGCCGCCCCCGCCCCGCGCCTCTACCTCGGCGAGGAGCTCTACCGCCAGGGCAACGCCAGCCTCGCCCGCCAGATCCTCCAGCCCGTCCTCTACGGCGCGAGCGATTCGCCCGAAAAGCGCGCCGCGATGCTGCTGTTCGCGCCGCCGGGGAGCACCAACCGCAACACGCGGTAGGCTCGACTTTCAGGGCTGGTCAGCGGCTCGCTGGCTGATTAGCGTCGCTGCATGCGGGCCGGGGACGTGAGCATCGAGCGACTGCAAAAGCTGGTTGCGGACGTGAAGCCGTCCGGCGGCTCGGAAATGTCCAACTATCAGCTCTTCGTCGAGCGGCTGACCGGGGCGCTGGGCCTTCCCCAGCCCGAATTCGCGCGCGAAGAGACGCGCTTCAACGATTATGTGTTCGAGCGGAACGTCACCTTCCGCCATCCCAACGGCACGAGTTCGACCGGCCGCATCGACTGCTACAAGCGGGGTTGCTTCATCCTCGAAGCCAAGCAGTCGGCAAAGCGCCAGCAGGCGGTGGAGACCGAACAGCTCGCGCTCGCTGGACTGGAAACCGCTCAGAAGCTCGGCCACGCCAAGCGCGGCACGAAGAGCTGGGACAAGGTGATGATCGCCGCCCGCCGGCAGGCGGAGGATTATGCCCGCGCGCTACCCGTCGATCACGGCTATCCGCCCTTCCTGCTGATCGTCGACGTCGGCAACGTGATCGAGGTCTATGCCGACTTTTCGGGGCTCGGGAAGAATTACGATCACTTCCCCGATCGCCACAGCTACCGCCTGTCGATGGACGACCTGCTGGACGGCGAAATCCAGAAGCGCCTCGCGGCGATCTGGATCGACCCACAGTCGCTCAATCCCACGCGCAAATCGGCCGAAGTCACGCGCGATATCGCGCAGCGGCTCGCGAAGATCGCCAAGCGGCTGGAGAAACGATACGCGCCGGTCGAGATCGCCGAATTCCTGATGCGGTGCCTGTTCACGATGTTCGCGGAGGACGTCGGGCCGGAGCATGAGGCGGAGCGACTGATCCCGAACAAGGGTTTCGAAAAGTTGCTGCGCCAGATGATCGATACGCCCGATCATTTCGCGCCGGCGCTCGAAAGCCTGTGGCGGGTCATGGATACTGGCGGTTACGCCCCGCACCTGAATGCCACAATCAAACGATTCAACGGGTCGCTGTTCAAGAATTCGCGAGCTTTAAAGCTTGATCCCGACGACATTCTGGAGCTTCACAACGCTGCAACGCGCGGCTGGGGCGATGTCGAGCCGGCGATTTTTGGCACATTGCTCGAGAACGCGCTCGACCCCGCCGAACGTTCGCAGCTGGGCGCACACTATACGCCTCGTCCCTATGTCGAACGGCTGGTGATCCCCACCATCATGGAGCCGCTTCGCGCCGATTGGTCAGAGACGCAGGTGCGAATTGAAGATTTGCGTCAGCAGGGCGATGAACGCGCTGCATTGCGGGCGGCGCAGGCCTTCCACCGCAAGCTCTGCACGACCCGCGTGCTCGACCCCGCCTGTGGCACAGGTAATTTCCTCTATGTCAGCCTCGAATTGATGAAGCGCCTGGAAGGCGAGGTGCTCGAGGCGATCCAAGCCTTGGGCGGCCAGCCAGAAAGTATCAAGGATTACCCGGAATATTGGACGAAGGGGCAGCAGCTCGCGCGCAGCGCCGGCCGCTTCAAGGTAAGTCCGGCGCAATTCTACGGACTCGAGCTCAATCAGCGGGCGGTGCCGATCGCCGACCTGGTTCTGTGGCTCGGTTATCTCAAATGGGAAATCCGCACGGTCGGTCTCGACAAGCTGACCGAGCCGATCCTTGATGCCTATGGCACGATCCGCCATCAGGATGCGCTGATCGCCTATGATGCGAAGGAGCTGGCGCGCGACAAGCAGGGCGACCTGATTACCGTCTGGGACGGAGTGACGAAGAAGCTGCATCCGATCACCGGCGAGGAAGTGCCCGACGAGAACGCCCGGCGCGAAACCTATGTCTATGTGAGGCCCCACCGCGCCGAATGGCCGCAGGTCGAGTTCATCGTCGGCAATCCGCCTTTCATCGGCGGCAAGGACATGCGCGCCGAACTGGGCGATGGCTATGCCGAGGCCTGCTGGAAGGTGCGCCCCGATGTGCCCGGGGGAGCCGATTTCGTGATGCATTTCTGGGACGAGGCGGCGCGGCGTCTGACCGCCAAACCCGCGAAGAAGGGGGTGGGCAATCCGCTGCGCCGCTTCGGCTTCATTACCACCAATTCGATCACCCAGACCTTCAGCCGACGCGTGGTCGAACGCTGGATGACCGCCAAGGAGCCGCTGAGCCTCGTCTACGCCGTGCCCGATCATCCCTGGATGAAATCGGCGGACAAGGCGTCGGTGCGGATCGCGATGACCGTGGCGCAGGCGGGGAGCCATGAGGGCGTGCTGGCCGAAGTGGTGCGCGAGGCCGAGCTCAATACCGATACGCCGACGGTGGAATTGGAGCGGCGTGAGGGGAAGGTGACATCGAAGCTGACAATCGGCGCCGATCTGTCAAAGGCCGAACCGCTGCTTGCCAACGAGGCATTGTCGAGCCGGGGTATATCGCTTCACGGGGCAGGCTTCATCGTAACGCCGAGCGAAGCGGCGGGTCTTGGTCTCGGCAGGATTCCGGGACTCGATTCGCACATCCTGCCCTATAGGCACGGCCGCGACGTGGCCCAGCGCCCTCGCGGCGTGATGGTGATCGACTTTTTCGGTCTCACGGCCGATCAGGTGCGAGAACGGTTTCCCGCAGTGTACCAACGCGTCGCTGATCGGGTGAAACCAGAGCGCGACCAGAATAATCGCGCGACCTATCGCAACAACTGGTGGATTTTTGGCGAGCCGCGCTCAGACTTGCGATCAGCCCTCGAGGAGCTGCCGCGCTACGTTGCGACTGTTGAAACCGCAAAGCATCGCTTCTTTCAGTTTCTCGAAGCGAATATCAGGCCCGACAACATGCTTGTCGCGGTTGCGCTCGATAGTGCGGAAAGGCTGGCGGTCCTGTCATCGCGGCTGCACGTCCATTGGGCAATCAATCTTGGCGGCTGGCTCGGGATGGGCAACGATCCCCGCTACTCAAAGACCCGCACTTTCGACCCCTTCCCCTTCCCTGTCACCACCTCCTCGCGCCTCGCCGAACTCGGCGAACGCCTCGACGCCTTCCGCAAGGAACGCCTTGCCGCGCACGACTTCCTCACCATGACTGGGCTCTACAATGCCCTGGAGCGGGTGCGCGAGCTCGATGCCGGGATCGGCGCGCCGCTGAGCGCGGCCGAGCGCGACGTGTATGACGCGGGGCAGATCGCGATCCTCAAGGAGCTCCACGACAAAATCGATCGCGAAGTCTTCGCCGCTTATGGCTGGAGCGACCTCGGCGACCGGCTGGTCGGCAAGCCCGGCGGCACCACGCCCAGCTCGCACAAGAGCGAGGACCAGCAGGCGGCGGAAGAGGAACTGCTCATGCGGCTGGTTGCGCTCAACCAGGAGCGGATCGCGGAGGAGAAAGCGGGCGAGGTCCATTGGCTGCGCCCCGAATTCCAGAAGCCGCGCCTTGCCGCCAAGGTGAAGGGCGAGACTCAGATCGAGGCCGATCTGGGCGAGGCGGCGATTGCGCAGGACAGGAAATGGCCGGCGGACGGCCTCGATCAGATCAGGGCGGTGCGGGAGGTACTGGCCGCCGCCGCTGCGCCGATGTCTGTGCCCGCGCTCGCGGCAGCCTTTGCAGGACGCAACACGCCGAAGCGGCGGCAGCGTGTCGAGCAGGTGCTGGATACCTTGGTGTCGACGGGCGCCGCGCGTCGCGACGACGCGACCACGGGCTATTATGTGCCGCGGTGACGGGCTTCGCCGGCCTGCGGCTTGAGGCCCCGCGCGCGCCATTCCCTCCAATCCGGCCCAAACCTCTCCCGCCGATCCCTCTTCCCTTTCGCCCCCATCAGGCGCACATTCCCCCCGCCCGGCCCTGTTCCGGCCGGGCGATTTTCCGCGTGGCGGAAGCAAGAGATAGAACGGGGCGCCCATTCCGCATGATCGACAACGCCCGCGCGCACGCGCGGGCAGGGGGAGAAGAATCATGCCGTCAGCCCTGCGTCATTGCAGCACCATCAGCCTCGTCGCGCTCGCCGCCGCCGGCCTCGCCGCGTGCAACAAGGCGCCCGCGCCCGGCAACGCGGTCGCCAGCGCCTCGCCCGCGCCCGATGTCTGCGGCCAGTTGGCGCCCACGCAGACGCCGGCGCTCCCGTCGGCGATCGGCCAGAACCAGACCGAAGTCGATTGCGCCGCCTGGGGGGCGTTCATCGCGCTCAACTGGAAGGCCGATCCCGCCAATCCCGGCCATCCCGATCCGGCGGCGCAGTGGGCGAGCTTCGGCACGCCCGGCGACATGACGCCCACCGTCTGGGAAAGCTATCTCGAGGCCTCGGCGGTGTTCGGCGGCGGCGCGAACGGCGCGCCCCTCAAGGGCATGTGGCAGGCCAAGCGCCCGGCCAAGCAACTCTTCCGCACTTCCAAGTTCGGCGACATGGACCTGACCGACATCACGCAGGCGGGCAGCGGCGACCATTGGCTGACCAGCCAGAGCGGCCAGATCACTTATTACGAAGTGATGATGAACCAGGACGAATTCGAGTTCATCACGCAGGACGGCTTCGATCTCACCACCGCCGCGGGCCAGCTCAAATGCGCGACCCAGCCCGGCAAGGTGATCTCGGACAGCCCGCCGCCTTACAAGCCCGACAGCCCGAAGCGTGGCGGGTTCAACATGCCCGTCGGCTCGCAGCCCGGCTGGGAGGACACCGATTGCGCGGGCAACGCCAAGGCGTTCGGCGCGGGGGTCGGCGCGATGGAGATCAAGGCGGCCTGGGCGCCGCTCCCCGCCGATCACAGCCTCGATTATCGCTACAAGACCGCGCAGGCGCAGATCGTCGACCCGACCACCAGGCAGATGCGCAGCGTCACGGTGGGGCTGGTCGGGCTGCACATCATCCGCAAGCGCTTCCCCAAGATGCCGTGGGTGTGGGCGAGCTTCGAGCAGATCGACAACAGCCCCGATGAGGCGGCCAATGGCGGCTTCTCGGCGCCCGTATTCCCCGCCAACGCCAACCAGAAGCCGTCGCCGGGCTATATGTATTTCAATCCGAACTGCGATCCGGCGAAGGACCCCACCTATGGCTGCAAGCACAATGCGCCGCCGGTGGTGGGCACCTCGCCCTACAGCGCGCCGATGCAGATCACCCGGCTGCGCCCGGTCGGCGCCACGGCGAACGGCGTCACCGCGCAGGTCTGGGGGATGCTCCCGGCCAATTCGGTGTTCAATTATTATCGCCTGATCGACGTCCAATGGCCGCAGGCGCCGCTCGGCGTGCCCCCGGGGCCGGGGCTCAGGACCCCGCTCACCCACGGCGATCCCGCGCCGGCGGGCGGCACCGATCCGCAGCAGATCGTCGCGAACACCACGCTCGAATCGTTCCAGCAGTCGAGCAACGCCTGCATGGACTGCCACGTCTTCGCGCCGATCGCCCCGCTCCAGCCCCAGCTGCTCAAGGGCCGCAATGGTCTCCGCACGCTCACCAAAGCGAGCGCGCAGGCCTCCTACGCGTCGGACTATTCGTTCCTCTTCATCTCGGAGACGAAGCGCTAGCGATCAGGCAAGCGCCGCCACCGCCGCGTCC
>JAEWCK010000074.1 GCA_023390675.1 Pseudomonadota bacterium | reverse complement strand
GGATAGGGAAGCGCGGGAATCACGCGGCGACGATAGGCGAAGCGGAACGAAAGAGAAACGGGGCGCGTGCGATTTTACGCGGACGCGCCCCGGCCGATTCAGCAGCGGCAGTCGCGGCAGGTGCAGTTGTCACAGCGGCAGCCACGGGTTTCGGCCTGCAGCAGCGCGGCATTGAGATCGTCGGGTCATTGTCATTCTCCTCATTGCCCGGAAGCGGGCGAATCGCCATATGGCCGCCGTACCATGGTACGGAGTCAAGCATGGCCGCACTGACGATCGCCGGGCTCGCACGCGAAGGCGGGGTGGGAGTGGAAACGGTCCGCTATTATCAGCGCCGCGGGCTGCTCGCCGAGCCGCCGCGCATGGGTGGCGCGGGGCTGGGCGGCGGCATCCGCCGCTACGACGCGAGCGACGTCCGCCGCCTGCGCTTCATTCGCAGCGCGCAAGGCGCCGGATTCACGCTTGAGGAAATCGGCGAGCTGCTCGCGCTCGACGCTTCGCACGATCATGAACGTGCGCGCGAGCTCGCCGGAGCGCGGATCGCTGCATTGGACGCGAAGATCGCCGAGCTCGAATCGGCGCGGACCGCGCTCAAGCGGCTCGCGCACGCCTGTGCGCACAGCGCCGCAGGCCCCTGCCCGATCCTCGAAGCGTTCGTCCCCTAGCGCGAAAGCGGCTTGGCAAGGCGTTCCCGGAGCGCCGCGAGCAAGTCGGGCGTGCGATCGCCCAATATGCCCCGCGCCCCCTCTGGCAGATGCGCGGCGGGATCGCCGTCGGCGCGGAAGATATAATGGTCGAAATGCGCCTTCCACGCCGCGCGCTCGTTCTCGGGCAGCTCGCCCATCGTCATCGCGGCGTGAAGCAGCGAGAGCAAGGGCGTCATCGTCCGCGCCGGCCCGTCGCGCCACCAGTAATTGACCATCGCGCCGAACTCGTCCTCGCCGCGGACCGCATGCCACCACAGGCTCGGCAGATATAGGACGTCGCCGGGGACGAGCTCCACGGTCTCGGCGGCCGCCTGCGCCTCGGCGAACCTGGGGAAGCGTTCGAAATCGGGCTCCCAGACATCGACGAGGCTGGTCGGCTGGCCGGCGAGCGTGAAGTCGATCGGGCCGACATAGAGGTTGGGCAATTGCGCGGGCGGGAAGAGCATGAAGCGGCGGCGGCCATGGACCACGCAGGCGAGATTCTGCGGCAGGTCCCAATGCGCCGCGGTCTTCGTCCGGTTGCCGAGCCAGAGCGAGACGAGCATGTGGCGATCGGCGTCGAGCAGCGGCATCGGGTTTTCGGCGGCGAAGGCAGGCAGATGCTTCGCCAGCGGCAACGCCCCGGCGTAGATTCCCCAAGGCTGGGCGTTGCCGCGCTGGCGGAGCAGCAGGTCCAGCAGTTGATCGACCGTCGCCAGCCTGCGGTCATGGTTGAACCCGGTCAGCGATGCGTCGAAATCGAAGCGCCCCGCGATGCCCGGATCGCCGAACCACGCCTCGCCCGCCTGATCGGTCGCGCGCGCCCGCAGATAGGCGGCGAGCGCTTCCACGGACTCGCGCCCCGCTGCGACCGCCGGCCAATCCGCCACCAGCCCGCGCAGCACCGCCGGGCGCCCCGCGGGCGCGATCTCGCGCTCGAAGTCCTCGCGGGAGACGGTGGAGTATTCGGCCAGCATGTCGCACGGCTAGCAGCGCGGAAAACTTGCCGCTAGACGCGCCTCTGCAATGACCGACAAGCAAGCCCTGCGCGCCGCCGCGCTCGAATCGAAGGCATGGCCCTATGAGGAAGCGCGCAAGCTCCTCAAACGCTATCCCGCGGGCGCGCCGGAAAAGGGGCACGTGCTGTTCGAGACCGGCTACGGCCCCTCGGGGCTGCCGCATATCGGCACCTTCAACGAAGTGCTGCGCACGACGATGGTGCGCCACGCCTTCGAGGCGCTGTCGGACACGCCCACGCGGCTGATCGCGTTCAGCGACGACATGGACGGGCTGCGCAAGGTGCCCGACAACGTGCCCAACAAGGCGATGCTCGCCGAGCATCTCGGCAAGCCGCTGACGCGAATCCCCGATCCGTTCGGCACGCATGACAGCTTCGCCGCGCACAACAATGCGCTGCTCCGCGAATTCCTCGACCGCTTCGGCTTCGACTATGAATTCGCGTCGTCGACCGATTATTATGCCAGCGGTCGCTTCGACGAGGCGCTGCGCCAGGTGCTGCGCAACTATCGTGGCATCATGGACGTGATGCTGCCGACGCTGCGCAAGGAGCGGCAGGAAACCTATTCGCCGGTGCTGCCGATCAGCCCGAAGAGCGGCGTGGTACTCCAGGTGCCGGTCGAGGTGCTCGATCCCGAGACCGGGATGATCGCGTTCGAGGATGACGGTGAGCGGATCGCGCAGACCATCCTCGGCGGCCACGCCAAGCTCCAGTGGAAGGTCGACTGGGCGATGCGCTGGGTGGCGCTCGGCGTCGATTACGAGATGGCGGGCAAGGACCTGATCGATTCGGTGATCCAGTCGAGCAAGATTGCGCGCGTGCTCGGCGGGCGCCCGCCCGAGGGCTTCAACTACGAGATGTTCCTCGACGAGAAGGGCGAGAAGATCTCCAAGTCCAAGGGCAACGGGCTCAGCCTCGAGCAGTGGCTGACCTATGGCCCCGATGAGAGCCTCGCTTTCTACATCTATCGCGAGCCCAAGAAGGCCAAGGCGCTCCACATGGGCGTGATCCCGCGCGCGGTGGACGATTACTGGCAGTTCCGCGCGAACTACGCGAACCAGCCGGTCGAGCAGCGGCTGGGCAATCCGGTGCACCACATCCACAACGGCCCGCCGCCCGCCGAAGCGCTGCCGGTCACCTTCGGGCTGCTGCTCAACCTCGTCGGGGTGATGGGCAATGCCAGCAAGGAGCAGGTCTGGGGCTATCTCGCCAATTACCTGCCCCAAGCGACGCCCGAAGCCTATCCGGCGCTCGACCAGCTCATCGACTATGCGCTCGCTTATGCCCGCGATTTCGTCGCGCCGGCGCTCAAGCGCCGTGCGCCCGAAGGCGTCGAGATCGAGGCGCTGAAGCGGCTCGATGCCGACCTTGCCCGGCTGGCGCCCGACACGGCGGCCGAGGACATCCAGAACATCGTCTACGAGATCGGCAAGACCGGCGGCTTCGAGAACCTCCGCGACTGGTTCAAGGCGCTGTACGAGACCTTGCTCGGCTCCGAGCAGGGCCCGCGCATGGGGAGCTTCATCGCGCTCTACGGAATCGAGAACAGCCGCAAGCTGATTGCCGAGGCGCTCGCCAAGGCATGATGCGGCGGCTCCGCCTGGCCGGCCGCGACTTCGTCGCGAGCGAAGCGGCAGGCGGCATCGTGCTGATGCTGGCATCCGCCGCGGCGCTGGTCGTGGCGAACTCGCCGCTCGCGCCCGGCTATTTCGAGGCGCTGCATCTGCGCGCCGGGCCGCTCGACCTGCACGGCTGGATCAACGACGCGCTGATGGCGGTGTTCTTCCTGCTCGTCGGACTCGAGATCAAGGCCGAGTTCGTCGGCGGGCGGCTCGCGACATGGGAGGCGCGGCGGCTGCCGGTGATCGCCGCAGCGGCGGGGATGGCGGCACCTGCGGTTGTCTATCTGGTTGTCACTGCGAGCGTGCCGGGATTGACGCGCGGCTGGGCGATTCCGGCGGCGACCGACATCGCCTTCGCGATGGGGCTGATGGGGCTGCTCGGCAGCCGCGCGCCGGCGTCGCTCAAGCTGCTGCTCACCACGATCGCGATCGTCGACGACATGGGCGCAGTGGCGATCATCGCGATCGCCTACACCGCCGAGCTCGACTTGCCCGCCCTCGCCGCGGCAGGCGGCGTGTGGCTGGCGATGTGGGGGCTCAACCGGTGCGGCGTGACGCGGCTCTGGCCCTATCTGCTGCTCGCGGCCCTGCTGTGGATGTTCGTTTTCCGCTCGGGCGTGCACGCGACGATCGCGGGAGTAGCCGCAGCGATGGCGATTCCGATGCAGCCGCTTCATCGGCTCGAGGCGGCGCTCAATCCCTGGGTGGCGTTCCTCGTGGTGCCGCTGTTCGGCTTCGCCAATGCCGGGGTGACGCTGCCCGAGGCCGGCGCATTGCTCGCGCCGCTGCCGCTGGGGATCGCGGCGGGGCTGTTCGTCGGCAAGCAGGCGGGCGTGTTCGGGAGCATCTGGCTCGCGGCCAGGGCGAATCTCGCCCCGCGGCCGGAGGCGAGCTGGGCGCAGATCTACGGCATGGCGCTGCTTGCGGGCATCGGCTTCACGATGAGCCTGTTCATCGGCGGG
>JAEWCK010000331.1 GCA_023390675.1 Pseudomonadota bacterium | reverse complement strand
GGGGCGGGGCGTTGCGCGCCATCCGCGCCGCGACCGAGGCGGCGTCGCCCTCGCGGCCGAACTCGCGCCAGACGATGCGGAAGCCCTTGGGCACCTGCGTCCATTCACCTCGATCGGCGCGGATCAGGTCGCAGCCGCACTGATGGCAAGTGGCAAAATCGAGCCCCTGATTGTGGTGATGCGTCGTGCCCGCGGCATGGCCGATCACTGCGCAACGGATGCTCATCTCAATGCACTCCCTGAGAGCCGCGCGCCTGCAAACGCCAGGCGGCGAGATCGCGGAATTGTTCGTCTCCGCTCGTCAGCGCGAGCGCGGGGTTCCAGATTTCGAAGCTGTCGCCGGCGCCGACGAAGAGCGCGAGGCGCTCGATCCGGCCCAAGTGGCGCATCGCCGCGGGGATGCGGAGGCGCGCGTTGGCGCGGGGCAGCTTGTCGACCAGCCCGAAGGTTCGCCGCATGCGGCGATAGTGCGCGCGAGCGTCTTCGCCGCGGGTTTCGTCGGCGAGGCGGCGCGCCTCGGTGCGCGCGGCGAGCGCTTCGAGATGGTCGCGGCCATAGCCGATCAGGCAGGGTTCGGAATCATGGCGGCCGACGAGCAGATCGGTGGCTGCGGAGTCCAGCGCTTCGGCGAGAAAGGCGGGGAGGGCGACCTGGCCCTCGCCATCGACTTCGCAGAGTTCGTTGCCATGAAACAAGGCGATCATCGTCCACGCCAATCCCGTTGCCTTATTCTTGCCGTATATTCGCCCGAATCTGACACGGCGATGAACCGTTTCGTTTCGTCGACGAACCGTTGAGTAGCGAGGAAAGCTGTGGACGGTCGGGTGGCGCTCGGAGGCCGGGCGGCCTAGGTTGGCGGGATGCACTCGGGTTTCGCGCCGCTGCGCGTCTTCTCCTCCTACACGATGCTCGAAGGCGCGATCGAGCCGAAGGCGATCGCCAGGCGCGCGAAGGAGCTCGGGTTTCCGGCGGTGGCGGTGTGCGACCGCAACGGGCTCTACGCGGCGATGCCCTTCTCCGAGGCGTGCATCAAAGCGGGCGTCCAGCCGATCGTCGGCACGCTGCTGGCGGTCAAGCGGCCCGACATGCCCGACGGGGTCACCGCGCCGATCGACTGGCTGGCGCTCTATGCGCAGGACGAGACGGGCTACGGCAATCTCTGCGACCTCGTCTCGCGCGCGCATCTCGATCGACCGATCGAGGAGGAGGCGCATGTCGGCTTCGCGGCACTGGAGGGGCGAGTCGAGGGGCTGCTCTGCCTGACCGCGGGGGCCGAGGGCGCGCTCGCGCGGCTCTACGCCGAAGGGCAGGATTCGGCGGCGGAGGCGTATGCCGCGCGGCTCGAGGCGCTGTTCCCCGAACGGCTGTACGTCGAGATCGTCCGGCGACTCGACGAAACCGAGGGCAAGGCCGAGCCGAAGCTGCTCGAATATGCCTATGCGCGGAACCTGCCGCTGGTCGCGACCAATCCGTGCTGCTTCGCCGAGGAGAGCTTCCACGAGGCGCACGACGCGATGCTGTGCATCGCCAATTCGTCGTACATCGCATCGGACGACCGCCCGCGCAGTTCGCCCGACGCGTGGATGAAGCCGGCGAACGAGATGAAGTCGCTGTTCGCGGACTTGCCCGAAGGGATCGCCAACACGCTGGTCGTCGCGCAGCGCTGCGCATTCGCCGCGCCGAAGCGCAAGCCGATCCTGCCGAGCCTCGCCGGCGACCGCGAAGGCGAAGCGGCGATGCTGCGCGAGCATTCGTGGCAGGGATTGGACGCCCGGCTCGCCAAGGCGGGGATCACGTCGCCCGAGGACCGCAAACCCTATGAGGACCGGCTCGAGTTCGAGCTCGACGTCATCATCCAGATGGGTTTCCCTGGCTATTTCCTGATCGTCGCCGACTTCATCCAATGGGCAAAAGCGCACGACATACCGGTGGGGCCGGGACGCGGATCGGGCGCGGGCTCGGTAGTCGCTTGGGCGCTGACGATCACCGATCTCGATCCGCTCAAGCTGGGGCTGCTCTTCGAGCGCTTCCTCAACCCCGAGCGCGTATCGATGCCCGACTTCGACATCGACTTCTGCGAAACGCGGCGCGGCGAGGTGATCCGCTACGTCCAGCAGAAATACGGGCGCGACACGGTGGCGCAGATCATCACTTTCGGGACGATGAAGGCGCGCGCGGTGCTCAAGGATGTCGGGCGCGTGCTCCAGATGAGCTACGGGCAGGTCGACCGGCTGGCGAAACAGATCCCCAACCACCCGACCGATCCGTGGACGCTCGAACGGACGCTGAACGGGGTCAGCGAGTTCCACGCAGAGTACAAGTCGCACAGCGACGTGCGCCACCTGATCGACCTGTCGATGCGGCTCGAGGGACTACCGCGGCACTCGTCGACGCACGCCGCGGGCGTGGTGATCGGCGACCGGCCGCTCGCCGAGCTGGTGCCGCTCTACCGCGACCCGCGCTCGGACATGCCGGTCACGCAGTTCGACATGAAATATGTCGAGGCGGCCGGGCTGGTGAAGTTCGACTTCCTCGGCCTCAAGACGCTGTCGGTGCTCAAGAAGGCAGTCGAGCTGCTGGGCGATCGCGGGATCGACGTCGATCTCGACGCGCTCGAATGGGACGACGCGCAAGTCTACGAGTTGCTCCAGCGCGGCGATACGGTGGGGGTGTTCCAGCTCGAATCGGAAGGGATGCGGCGCACGCTCTCCGCAGTGCGCCCGTCCAATTTCGGCGACATCATCGCGCTCGTCTCGCTCTACCGGCCGGGGCCGATGGACAACATCCCGATGTTCGGCGCGCGCAAGAACGGGCGCGAGGAGATCGCCTATCCGCATCCGTTGCTCGAGACGATCCTGGGCGAGACCTATGGCATCTTCGTCTATCAGGAGCAGGTGATGCAGGCGGCGCAGGTGCTCGCCGGCTACACGCTCGGCGGCGCCGACATGTTGCGCCGCGCGATGGGCAAGAAGATCAAGGCGGAGATGGACGCGCAGCGCGCGATCTTCGTCGAGGGCTGCGAGAAGGTGAACGGAATTAAGGCGGCCAAGGCGAACGAGTTGTTCGACTTGATCGACAAGTTCGCGGGCTACGGCTTCAACAAGTCGCACGCCGCGGCATACGCGCTGCTCGCCTATCAGACGGCGTGGCTCAAGGCGCATTATCCGCACGAATTCTTCGCCGCATCGATGGCGTTCGACATCCACCAGACTGACAAATTGGCGATCTTCGCAGACGACATGCGGCGGCTGGGGATCGAATGCCTGCCGCCCGAGATCAACACCAGCCTCGCCGATTTCAACGTCGAGCGGACCGAAAACGGCTTCGCGGTGCGCTATGCACTGGGCGCGCTCAAGGGCGTGGGCGAGCGGGCGATGGAGCTGCTCGTCGAGGAGCGCGAGGAGCGCGGGAGTTTCAAGTCGCTCGACGATCTGGCGCGGCGAGTCGATCCACGGCTGCTCAACAAGCGCCAGGTCGAGACGCTGGCGGGAGCAGGGGCGTTCGACAGCCTCGAGCCCAACCGGGCGGGCGTCTATGCCGCGGCCGAGACGATCCTCGCGGTGGCGCAGCGCACGCACGAGAGCCGGACGAGCGGGCAGGGCGGACTGTTCGGTGAGAGCGAGGCGGGCGGCGGCGCGATCAGCCTGCCGAAAAGCGCGCACTGGTCGCTTGCCGATCGGATCAACGCCGAGAAGGAAGCCTTCGGCTATTATTTCTCGGCGCACCCGCTCGACCGCTTCCAGCATCTCGCCAAGGTCCACGGCGTGCGCGAGATCGTATCGCTCAACGAAGTGCCGGTGCCCGAGGGCGGACGCGTCGGCGCGACGATCGCCGCGCTGATCGAGGATTGCCGCTACCGCACTTCGGCGCGCGGCAACCGCTATCTAATGGCGACGATCTCCGACCAGAGCGCCCAGACGCTGACCACCTGCTTCGACGAGATGGCGGCGAAGGACATGGAGGATTGCGCCCGCGCGGGCGGCTGCGCGGTGCTGACCGTCGAGCTCGACCGGCGCCCGGGGGAAGACAGCCCGCGCGTGACGGTGAAGCGCGTCCAGCCGTTCGAGGGCCTGGCAAACACCGCGCGGCTGGTTCTTGAGGTTGGCGTCGCGGACGAGCGCGCGATGGCGCTGCTGGCGGGCGTGGCGGGCGATCAGCGCGGCGGGCGCGGCGAGATCATCGCGCGCGTGGCGATCCCGGGCGGCGAGGCCGAGTTGATGCTGGGGCGCGACTTCCGGCTCGACGGCGAGCTGGCGCAGAAGATCGAGGGCCTGCCGGGGGTGCGGAGCGCGACGCTGCGGACGGCGGACCAGCAGAGGCTGGCTGCGGCGGCCTGAGCCAGCCCTCGACATCGGCCCAAATCCACAGGTACGCTCGCTTCAAACGATATGGAGAGCGCGATGCTGGGCGGGATGCAGGATTTCGAGCTTCGGGTATCGACGCTCCTCGATCATGCCGCGCGCGAGCATGGCGCGCGCGAGATCGTCACGCGCTGGGCCGATGGCAGCGAGACGCGCACGAGCTGGGCGGGCGTCGCGCGAGATGCGCGGCGGCTCGCGCAGGCGCTGGAGCGCGCCGGGATCCGCAAGGGCGACCGCGTCGCTACGCTGGCGATGAACCATAGCCGCCATCTCGTCGCGTGGTACGGCGTGACGGGAATGGGCGGCATCATCCACACGATCAATCCGCGGCTGTTCGACGACCAGCTTGTCTATATCGCCAACCATGCGGAGGATCGGGTCCTTCTCTACGACAAGGCGTTCGCGCCGATCGTCGATCGATTGAAGCCGCAATGGACGAGCGTCGAGCATTACATCTGCTTCGACGACGGCGCCTTCGAGGACTGGATCGGCGCCGAAGACGGCGGCTATGCCTGGGTGACCGGCGACGAGCGCGAGCCGATGATGCTCTGCTATACCAGCGGCACCACAGGCAATCCCAAGGGCGTGCTCTACACCCACCGCTCGACTGTGATCCACGCGATCACCGAATTGCAGCCCGCCGAGTTCGATCTGTCGACGCAATCGGTGGCGATGCCGATCGTGCCTATGTTCCACGCCGTCGGCTGGGGATTGCCTTGGGCAGGCGCGGCGGTGGGGGTGAAATTCGTATTCAGCGCGGTCAACGAGCCCAAGGTGATCTGCGAGCTGATGAACCGCGAGAAAGTGACGCACAGCGCGGGCGTGCCCACCGTGTGGTTCGGGATGTTCCAGCATATCGACGCGACCGGCGACGAGCCCCGGCACCTCAAGATCGTCACGATCGGCGGATCGGCCGCGCCGCGCGCGATGATCGAGCGGCTGATGAACATGGGAATCCGGGTGAACCACGCCTGGGGGATGACCGAGACCAGCCCGATCGGGACAATGGGCGCGCCTTCGCACGATTGGGAGGAATTGAGCTTCGAGGAGAAGGTGGGCGTGGTCTCGAAGCAGGGACGGGTGCCTTACGGCGTTGAACTGCGCGTGGTGGACGACGAAGGCAATCTCCAGCCGCGCGACGGCGTCAGCTCGGGGCGGCTGCAGGTGCGCGGGCCCTGGATCATCAAGCAGTATTTCGGCGAGGAACGGCTCGCGGTCGACGCGGACAACTGGTTCGACACGGGCGATGTCGCAGTGATCCATCCGGACGGGGTGATGCAGATTACCGATCGCGCCAAGGACGTGATCAAGTCGGGCGGCGAGTGGATCAGCTCGGTCGACCTGGAGAACGCCGCGGTCGGCTGCGCCGGGGTGGCGGAAGCGGCGGCGATCGGCGTGCATCATCCCAAATGGGACGAGCGGCCGATCCTGCTCGTGGTGCGCAAACCCGGCAGCGCAGTGACCGCGGACGAAGTGCAGGCGCATCTGGCGAAGCACGTCGCCAAATGGTGGCTGCCCGACGAAGTCCATTTCGTCGAGAGCCTGCCGCACACTGCCACCGGCAAACTGCTCAAGACCGCGATCCGCGAGCAGTACAAGAATTTCCGGCTGGCGGCGGCCTGAACCGCGGAGGACTGAACCGATGGCGCTCAAACGGATGGACAATGTCGGGATCGTCGTCGACGACCTCGACGAAACGATCGATTTCTTTCGCGAGCTGGGCCTCGAGCTCGAAGGGCGCAGCACGATCGAAGGCGAATGGGCCGGGCGCGTTACCGGGCTGGTCGACCAGCGCGTCGAGATCGCGATGATGCGAACCCCGGACGGCCATAGCCGGCTCGAGCTGTCGCGCTTCCTCGCACCGCCTGTCGTCGCGGATCACCGCAATGCGCCGGTCAACGCGCTGGGCTATCTCCGTGTCATGTTCGCCGTGGACGACCTGGACGAGACGCTCGCCAAGCTCGGCGATCGGGCGCAGCTCGTGGGCGAGGTCGTCGACTATCAGGACACGTATCGGCTCTGCTACATCCGCGGGCCCGAAGGGCTTCTCATCGGTCTCGCGCAAGAGCTCGGCTGAGCGCAACGAGTCGTTCCCCGGCTTTCGCCGGGGAACTTCAGGCTCAACCTCCGAACGCCGCGCTCACCTCGCCCGCCTTGGCGTCCTTGAACCGCGCGCAGTTGCGGATGCTCTCGACCGCGCGGTCGAGCCCGAGCGTGCTGCCGGTCGCCTGCATCGAGGGGCGGAGC
>JAEWCK010000393.1 GCA_023390675.1 Pseudomonadota bacterium | reverse complement strand
GCGTGCGCCCCGGCTGCCCGTCGATCACGCGCTTCACCTGGCGCATCGATTCGGCCCAGGTCCGCGTCACGCCGGTGATCATCGCATCGGCCTTGCCCAATTGCAGCAGCAGCGCGCCGAAGATGTTGCGGTCGCGATTGACCATCCGCTCGGCGTCGCGGCGGAGATAGCCGCGGCGCTGGAGCCGGCCGTAGAGAAATTCGACCATTTGCGGGACGAGCGGCGAGTTGACGCTGTTGTGCAGCTCGAAATCGTCGGGGTTGGCGCCGAGCGCGCGGAGCCGCTCGTGGACCGATTCGCGCCCGACCAGCACCGGCGTGCCGTAGCCGCCGTCCTTGAACGCGATCGCCGCGCGCAGCACGACTTCCTCCTCGGCCTCGGCGAAGATCACGCGCTTCGGGTTCGCGCGCGCACCTTCATAGGCAAGCGTGAGCACCGACGTGGTCGGGTTCAATCGCGCGCGGAGCTGCTGGCGGTACGCGGCCATGTTGGTGATCGGCTTGGTCGCCACGCCCGAATCCATCGCCGCCTGCGCCACAGCTGCGGGAACGATCTCCATCAGCCGCGGATCGAAGGGCGCGGGGATGATATATTCGGGGCCGAAGCTGTGCTGCACGCCATAGGCCGCTGCGACTTCCTCGGGCACTTGCTGGCGCGCCAGCTCGGCGAGCGCAGTCGCCGCGGCGATCTTCATCGCGTCGTTGATCGTCGTCGCGCGGACGTCGAGCGCGCCGCGGAAGATGAAGGGGAAGCCAAGGACATTGTTGACCTGGTTCGGATAGTCCGAACGGCCAGTCGCGATGATCGCGTCGGGTCGCGCGGCCTTCGCGACCGGCGGGCTGATCTCGGGATCGGGATTTGCCATCGCAAAGACGATCGGATTGGGCGCCATCGTCTTGAGCAATTCGGGAGCCAGCGAATTGGCGGAGGCGAGCCCGAGGAACACATCGGCGCCGTCGAGCGCGTCGGCGAGGCTGCGCTTGTCCGTGGCGACGGCGTGCGCCGACTTCCACTGGTTCATGCTCTCTTCGCGGCCCTGATAGATCACGCCCTTCATGTCGAGCATGAGGAGGTTGTCGTGCGGCAGGCCCATCGCCTTGATCAGCTCGGCGCATGCGATCGCGGCGGCGCCGGCGCCGAGCATCACCACCCGCGTCTGCTTGATGTCACGCTTGGTGAGGTAGAGCGCGTTGATCAGCCCCGCCGCTGCGATGATCGCAGTGCCGTGCTGGTCGTCATGGAAGACCGGGATGTTCATGCGTTCGCGGAGCGTCTGCTCGATCACGAAGCATTCGGGCGACTTGATGTCCTCGAGGTTGATGCCACCGAAGCTCGGCTCCATCAGTTCGACTGCGTCGATGAAGCGATCGACGTCCTCGGTCTTCAATTCGAGGTCGATCGAATCGACGTCTGCGAAGCGCTTGAACAGCACCGCCTTGCCTTCCATCACCGGCTTGGAGGCCAAGGCGCCCAGATTGCCGAGCCCCAGGATCGCCGTGCCGTTCGAGATCACCGCGACCAGATTGCCCTTGGCGGTATAGTCGTAGGCGGTCGCCGGATCCTCGGCGATCGCGCGCACCGGCACCGCGACGCCGGGCGAATAAGCAAGCGCGAGGTCGCGCTGCGTCGCCATCGGCTTGGACGCGACGATCTCGATTTTCCCCGGACGTCCCTCCGAATGGTAGAGCAGCGCTTCGCGCTCCGAAAACTGGACGTTCGATTCTTCGGCCATTCTTCTCTCCCGGGGTCCGTTTTCCTTTAGGCACCACGTCCTCGTGCCGCAATGTGCGCTTTCCGCCGTGGCGCGTCGCACGATGCGCGACGCAGCAGCGCAACTTGTGCGCAAATCCGCACATCGCGACTTTTCCCCAGGAAAAGCCCGGCGCGGGAGTTGATCGGCAAGGCGCTTTGGCTAACCCGGAAGCCATGTCGTCCGCCCCTACTCCGATGATGGCGCAATATTTCGCGCTCAAGGCGGAAGCCGGGGATTGCCTGCTCTTCTACCGGATGGGCGACTTCTTCGAATTGTTCTTCGACGATGCGAAGATCGCGAGCGCAGTGCTCGACATCGCGCTCACTGCGCGCGGGGAGCATGACGGCGAGCGCATCCCGATGTGCGGCGTGCCCGCGCATGCGATGGACGCCTATCTCGCGCGGCTGATCAAGGCGGGGCACCGCGTCGCGATCGCCAACCAGACCGAGACGCCCGAGGAAGCGAAGAAGCGCGGTGGCTCCAAGGCGCTGGTCGCGCGCGAGGTGGTCCGCGTCGTCACGGCCGGCACGCTCACCGAGGAATCGTTGCTCGACAGCCGCAGCGCCAATTGGTGCGCGGCGATCGGCGAGGCGGGCGGCGCGGTCGCAATCGCTTGCGCCGACATCTCGACCGGACGTTTCGAAGTGATCGAGGCGGATGCGGAGCGGGTAGCCGCCGAGATCGCCCGGCTCGCCCCTGCCGAGACGATCGCCGCTGACACTTCCGATCATGCGAGCATGGCGACGGCGCTGCGCCCCAGGATCGACTTCGAATCGAGCGGCGGCGAGGCACGGCTCAAGCGGCTATTTGGCGTGGCGACGCTCGACGGCTTCGGCCAATTCTCGCGCGCGGCGCTCGCCGCCGCGGGCGGGCTCGTCGCCTATCTCGAGCACACCGCCAAGGGATCTCTCCCATTCCTGCGCCCGCCGCGCGTCAGCCGGACCGACGCGGCGATGGCGATCGACGCGGCGACGCGCGAGAGCCTGGAGCTGTGCCAGACCGCTTCGGGCACGCGAAAGGGCAGCCTGCTCGACACGGTCGATCGCACCGTCACCGGCGCGGGGGCGCGGCTGCTCGGACTCGACATCGCGGCGCCGCTGATGGATCGCGCCGAGATCGACGCGCGGCTCGATCTCGTCCAGTATTTCCATGACGATGCGGGGCTGCGCGATACGGCGCGCGGCAATCTGCGCGCGCTCCCCGATATCGGCCGCGCGCTCGGGCGCCTCGCCGCCGGGCGTGGCTCCCCGCGCGACCTGGGCCAGCTTCGCGACGGGCTCGACGGGGCATGGCGGCTGGGAGAGCGGCTCGATAGCGTCACGCAAGCCCCCGCGCTGCTTCGCGAGCTTGCGCCGCAGCTGCGCGGGCACGGCGCGCTCATCGACCTTCTCTCTCGCGCGCTCGTCCCCGAGCCGCCGATCGACGCCGACAAGGGCGGCTATATCGCCGAGGGCTATGACGCCGCGCTCGACGACCTGCGCGACGCGGGCGCTGGCGGGCGGCGGGCAATCGCGGCGCTCGAGGCCGAATACAAGGCGCGCACTGGCATCGCCTCCTTGAAGATCCGCCACAACGGCGTGCTCGGCTATCATATCGAAGTGCCGGCGAAGAACGCCGATCCGCTGATGCGGCAGGACAGCGGCTTCACGCATCGCCAGACGCTCGCGGGCGTCATCCGCTTCAATGCGCCCGAACTCCACGAAGTCGCGATCAAGGTGACGCAGGCCGGCGCGCACGCGCTCGCTGCCGAAGCCGCGCACCTCGAGGACTTGACCGCGCAGGCGCTTGCCGGCCGCGAAGCCATTGCC
>JAEWCK010000361.1 GCA_023390675.1 Pseudomonadota bacterium | reverse complement strand
GCTTCGCGCCGCGCCGCCGCGCCCGCCACCGATAGCATCGGGGCGAGGAGGCGTCCCATGAAGCACGACCCGAACATCGCTCCGTCCGTCGAGGAAATTGGCTGCTGCCCGCATTGCGGGCGCGGCGCCGATCCGGTGATCAAGCGCGGCGCGATCCTCGTCACCAGCGATCCGACCGAGGTCTTCTGGCAAGGCCGCCTCGTTCCGCTCTCGCCCACCGAGGCGCATGTCTTCCGTACGATCGCCGTGCGCGGGCGCGCCTCCAATGAGGCGATCGACGCGGCGCTTGTGGCGTTCGGATCGAGCCCGGCGACGCGCCCGGTGGTGATGATGCGCATTCGCGGCAAGTTCCGCGCGCTGGGCGGCGACGACCCGTTCGTACGGCTCGGGCATCATGGCGTTCGGCTCAATATCGCGGCCGATGCGCGTGGCTCCGCGGCGACGCTGATCGGTCTCAATCTCGATCGTCCAGCCTTGGCGAACGCGGCACTGTAATTAATTTGACGGATGTGCTGGAAGGCTTCTCGTATATCTTATGTATATCTTTCGGCGTACTCAAATAGATGCATGTAATCTAACAGCAACACTGCGATAATTTGGCATTTACAGCTTGGATTTCCCGGATAGCAAGGCCGCTTATCGGAAGTTCGCCTACATCGTCTGAGAGGCGTCTTGCCGTAAAACAGGGAGATCACAATGCGCAAGACACGTTATCTGGCGGGCACGGTGCTGGGCACTGCGCTGCTGATTGCCGCGCCGGCCATGGCGCAGGACAACGCCAATCTCGAGAACAAGCCGCAGCCGGCGACGCCGCCGACCGCGACTACCACCGAGCAGGCGAGCGACGCCGGCGATCAAGGCGAGGACATCGTCGTCACCGGCTCGATTCTGCGGCGCACCGATTCGGAAACGCCGTCGCCGGTGTCGGTGCTCACCGCCGACACGCTCGAGGCGCGGGGCATCAACACGGTCGCCGAAGCGGTGCAGCGCCTCTCGGCGAATGGTGCCGGCACGATCACGCAGGGCTGGAACAACGGCAACAACTTCGCCACCGGCGCGAACGCCGTGTCGCTGCGCGGCCTCACCGTCCAGTCGACGCTGACGATCTTCGACGGGCTGCGCATGGCGCCCTATCCGCTCGCCGACGACGGTCACCGCAACTTCGTCGATCTGAATACCTTGCCCGACGCCGTGGTCGACCGGATTGAAGTGTTGCGCGACGGCGCCTCGTCGACCTACGGCGCGGACGCGATCGCCGGCGTGGTCAACGTGATCATGAAGAAGCAGGTGGTGGGGGTCCACGCCAATGTCTCGGCCGGCATCTCGTCGCGCGGCGACGCCGCCGAGCAGCGCGCCGATCTGACGCTCGGCTATGGCGACCTGCGCGAGCAGGGCTTCAACGTCTATGTGACGGGCGAATATCAGCACATCGACGCGCTGTGGGCGCGCGACCGGCAATATCCGATCAACAGCTCGGACCTGAGCGGGATCTGCCAGGCGGGCAGCACCACCGTGTGCATGGCCAACGGCGTCCAGTTCGGGATCAATGCCGACGGCACGCTCGGCACCGGCACCACCACCACTGCCGCGCTCGTCGCGCCGGCAACCGCGGCGGGCGTGCGCGCCGACGAATATCGCCTGCTCAACACGGCGCTCGGTTGCAACGTCGCCCCGGGCCTCAGGCCGGTCACGCTCACCAATGCGCAGCGCGCGATCAACGCCAACGGCATCGCCACCTGGGCGGCGCAGCAATGCCAGCAGGACACGCGCAACCAGTTCCAGACGCTCCAGCCCGCGCAGACGCGCTACGGCGCAACGCTGCGCATGACCGTCGATATCGGCGACAGCGCGCAGGCCTATGCCACCGCGAGCTATTACGACGTCGACTCGCTGACCCAGACGACGCCGCTCCCGTTCAACAACCAGACCACGCCGCCCACCGTCGTGCTGCTCAACCCGGTCGTGCTGCCGCAATATGTCTGCGCGGCGGGCGTAGGGACGATCGCCGCCAACGGCGTCAACACCAGCACGGGCTGCACCGCTGCCAATGGCCGGCTCAACCCCAACAACCCGATCGCGGCATTTGGCGGCAGCGTGATCCTGCGCGCGCGTTACGATCGCCCGTTCGTCCTCGAATCCGATGCGCGCTCGCTGCGCGGCGCGGCGGGCATCTCGGGCGGGTTCGGCGACAACTGGACCTATGCGGCCGATTTCACGATCTCGAACGTCAGGCTCGACATCATCCAGAACGGCCTGCTGATCCCCCAGCGCATCGCCGACGTGGTCGCGCAGGGTACCTACAATTTCGTCGACCAGTCGCAGAACTCGCAGGCGATCCGCGACTATATCTCGCCGGAGAATTTCACGACGTCGAATTCGGACCTCTGGCAGGTCCAGGCGACGATCGGAAAGTCGCTGTTCGAGCTTCCCGGGGGTCCGTTCCAGGTCGCGGTCGGCGCGTCCTACCGGCACGAATCGATCGACAATCCGAGCGCCAACCCGGACAATATCGCGCATCCCTATGATCGCTACTACACCGCCAACGCGGTCGGGGCGGTCGGCTCGCGCAACGTCAAATCGGCCTTTTACGAAATCGGCGCGCCGGTCTTCGACATGCTCGAGTTCAACGCCTCGGGCCGCTATGACAGCTATTCGTCCGGGCAGAGCAACTTCTCGCCCAAGTTCGGCGTCAAGTTCAAGCCGGTCCGCGAGCTCGCGCTGCGCGGCACCTATTCGAGGGGCTTCCGCATCCCGAGCTTCAACGAGGCGTTCGGGCTGCCGACCACGGGCTACAATACCAGCACGATCAACTGCGCGACCTTCGCGAATTTCTGCACGGCGCACAACAACAACGCCTATGCGACAGCGCCCTATGCGCTCGGCACCACCAATATCGGCAACGCAGCACTCGCGCCGGAGAAATCGCGCAGCATCACTGCCGGCGCAGTGTTCGAGCCGGTCCGCAACGTGAGCTTCACGGTCGATTACTGGAATATCCGCGTCAACGATCTGGTCTCGAGCATCTCGGCGGCGGACAGCACCGCCGCGATCAACCAATATTATCTCAACAACGGCGCAGTGACGGTGCCGGGGGTGACCGCGATCCCGGGCGTGCCCGACCCGCAATTCCCCAATGCGCTGCCGCTGCTCGGCTTCCTCCAGGTCTCGTTCCAGAATGCCGATAGCGAAGAGGTGTCGGGACTCGATCTCGGCGCGAACGTCAAGCTGGGGCTGGGCGGCGACGTCACGCTATCGAGCTCGGCCGAGGCGTCGTACCTGATCAAATACGCCTTCACCCAGGGCGGCGTGACGCTGCGCTACGACGGATCCTTGAGCCCGTGCGACTATACCTCGTGCTCGGGCTCGCCCAAGTG
>JAEWCK010000360.1 GCA_023390675.1 Pseudomonadota bacterium | reverse complement strand
ACGCCGCAGCTCTCGGTGCGCGCGCAGTTGCTCGAGGAGGGCGGGCCGGCGCTGTGGGAGGCGTTCATGGCCGAGCTGCGCGCGACGCATCTCGGCGCGCCGCTGCCCGCCGGGCATGTCGACGTCGCCGCGCAGCTGCGCGCGGCCTATGAAGCCGCCGGACCCGCTTGATCCCGCCGCCGCACCTGCCCTACCCCGCGCCCATGGACTCGTTTCCCCGGACTCCGGACGCCGCCGCCGCAGAGCTCGAGCGCCTCGCCGCCGAGATCGCGCATCATAACCGGCTCTATCACACCGAGGACGCGCCCGAGATCAGCGACGCCGATTACGACGCGCTGATGCGCCGCAACGCGGCGATCGAAGCGGCCTTCCCCGATCTGGTCCGCGACGATTCGCCGTCGAAGGCGGTCGGCGCCGCGCCCGCGGGGCATCTCTCCAAGGCGCCGCATGCGCGCCCGATGTTCAGCCTCGACAATGGCTTCGGCGAAGAGGACGTGCGCGATTTTATGGGCCGCGTGCGCCGCTTCCTCGCGCTGGGCGAGAGCGAGCCGGTGGCGCTCACCGCCGAGCCCAAGATCGACGGCCTGTCCTGCTCGCTGCGCTATGAGGGCGGCCGGCTGATCCAGGCGCTGACCCGGGGCGATGGCCGGATCGGCGAGGATGTGACTGCCAACGTCCGCACCATCGCCGACATCCCTGCGACGATCTCCGGCGCGCCCGACATATTCGAGGTGCGCGGCGAGGTTTACATGGCGAAGGACGCCTTCGCCGCGTTGAACGCGCGGCAGCTCGCCGAAGCGGAGGAAGCGGGCAAGGAAGCGCGGCTGTTTGCCAATCCGCGCAACGCCGCCGCAGGGTCGCTCCGCCAGAAGGATGCGAGCGTCACGGCCGCGCGCCCGTTGCGCTTCCTCGCCTGGGGCTGGGGCGAAACCAGCGCGCTTCCGGGCGCGACCCAGGCCGAGGTGGTCGCCGCGATCCGCGCGATGGGCTTCCCGGTTTCCGACCTGTTCGCCGGCCCTATGGATCTCGACGCCGCGCTCGCCCAGTACAAGCGTATCGAGGCGCAGCGCGCCGACCTGCCCTTCGATATCGACGGCGTGGTCTACAAGGTGAACCGGCTCGACTGGCAGGACCGGCTCGGCTTCGTCGGCCGCGCGCCGCGCTGGGGGCTCGCGCACAAATTCCCCGCCGAGCGCGCGCAGACCACGCTCGAGCGGATCGACATCCAGGTCGGCCGCACGGGCAAGCTGACTCCCGTCGCGCGACTCGCGCCGGTGACGGTCGGCGGCGTCGTCGTCACCAATGCCACGCTCCACAATGCCGACGAGATCGCGCGGCTGGGCGTGCGCGAGGGCGATCGCATCGTGCTTCAGCGTGCCGGGGACGTGATTCCCCAGATCGTCGAGAATCTCACGCGCGGCGAGGATCGCCCGGCCTATGTCTTCCCCGACCATTGCCCGATCTGCGGATCGGAAGCGGTCGCCGAGGAAGGCGAGGTCGACATCCGCTGCACCGGGGGGCTGATCTGCCCGGCGCAGCGGCTCGAGCGCCTCAAGCATTTCGTCAGCCGCGGCGCGCTCGACATCGAGGGGCTCGGCGAGAAGACCCTGGTCGAATTCCTCGATCTCGGCTGGATCGCCGAGCCGGCGGACATCTTCCGCCTTGCCGCGCACCGCGAGGCGCTGCTGGGGCGCGAGGGCTGGCAGGAAAGGTCGGTCGACGCGCTGCTCGGCGCGATCGAGGCCAAGCGCGAACCCGACGCCGCGCGGCTGCTGTTCGGGCTCGGCATCCGCCACATCGGCGCGATCACGGCGCGCGATCTCCTCAAGCGCTACGCGACGCTGCCCGCGCTGCAAGGGCTGGCCGACGAAATCATCGCGCTGCGCGATGCGACACCGCCCGCGATCGGCGAAAGCGAGCAGAAGCACCGCACGCGCCTCGACAAGAGCATCGCCGAGCATATCGGCGTCGAGAATGTCGGCGGCGCCGTCGGCCATGCACTCGCCGACTTCTTCCACGAGCCGCACAATCGCGCGGTCTGGGACGATCTGCTCGGCGAAGTCTCGCCGCCGCCTTTCATCGTCGAGACGCGCGACTCGGAAGTCAGCGGCAAGACGCTCGTCTTCACCGGCAGCCTCGAGACGCTGAGCCGCGACGAGGCCAAGGCGCAGGCCGAATCATTGGGTGCGCGAGGCGCGGGATCGGTCTCCGCAAAGACCGATCTCGTGATCGCGGGGCCGGGCGCGGGCTCCAAGCTCAAAAAAGCCGCGGAGCTGGGGATTCGCGTGGTTAGCGAAGCAGAATGGAGTGCGATCGTCGCCGCCGCGCGGTGATGCTTTTTTGCAACGCAGCAAAGGCTAATCGCGCGTTGCCCACAGGAGTCGCGGCAGACCCCTTCCGGCTGTCACATACTCGACATAAAACAATCGCATGGGCGGCCACGACGGTGAACCGCACCGCGTTTGAGTGCATCCTGAGCACACCGAAAGGGAACCCTTTAAATGCGCACCAAGCTTTTTGCTGGCGTGGCTTTTGCCGCGCTGATGATTCCGGCGAGCGCCTTCGCTCAGTCGACGGGTACCGTCGACTTCGAGGACGAGGGCGAGATCGTCGTCACCGGCAGCCGCGTCGATGACGGCGTCAACGGCATCCTCGTGCCCGACACGTCGAAGGCGAAGGGCGTCCTCACGCAGGACTTCATCCAGCGCCAGGCGCCGGGCCAGTCGGTCAACGAGCTGATCAACTCGCTCCCGGGCGTCAGCTTCCAGAACAACGATCCCTATGGCTCGTCGGGCGGCACGATGACGATCCGCGGCTTCGATTCGACGCGCATCAGCCAGACCTTCGACGGCGTTCCTCTCAACGACTCGGGCAATTACGCGATCTATTCGAACCAGCAGCTCGACCCCGAGCTGATCGACCAGGTCAACGTCAACCTCGGCACCACCGACGTCGACAGCCCGACCGCTTCGGCGACCGGCTCGACCGTCAACTACCGCACGCGCATCCCCGGCCGCGATTTCGGTGTGAAGCTGCTCGGCTCGGTCGGCCAGTTCGGCTATTTCCGCACCTTCGGCATGGTCGACACCGGCGAGCTCACCTCGGGCGGCCTGCGCGCGTTCATCGCCGCCAGCCATGCCGAAAACTACTCGCCGTTCAACCGCCACGCGCAGATCGACAAGCAGCAGTACAATGCGCGCGTCTATCAGCCGCTGGGCAGCGGCGGCGACTTCATCAGCCTGTCGGGCCACTACAACGAGAACCGCAACCAGTTCCAGGGCTCGGTTCCGCTGCGCACCGACACTGCCGCCGTCACCGGCTCGCGCGTCGTCGGCCCCAATTCGAGCAACCGCTTCCCGATCACGCGCGACGAGCGCGAATACACCGTGCCCTATTGCACGATCAACACGGTCGCGCGCGCCGGCCTCGCCGACACGGCGAACAGCTGCGGCTCGATCTTCGACGAGCGCATGAACCCGTCGAACACCGGCAACATCCGCGGCGCCTCGCGCTTCACGCTGTCTGACGGCCTCGTCCTCACGGTCGACCCGAGCTACCAGTATGTGAAGGCGAACGGCGGCGGCACCGTCGTCGGCCAGGAAGCGCGTCGCGACGTCAATCCGGCTACCGGCCCTGCTCCGAACGGCGCGAACGCCAATTGCAACACCACGCCCAACGGCGCGACGGTGAACTGCCAGGTCGGCTATATCGGCGGCACGCCCTATTTCCGACGTGACCTGAACGGCGACGGCGACCTGCTCGACACGGTCCGCATCCTGGCCCCCAGCCAGACCCAGACGCACCGCATCGGCGTGATCGCCTCGCTGCGCTACGATCTGAGCGACAACC
>JAEWCK010000310.1 GCA_023390675.1 Pseudomonadota bacterium | reverse complement strand
CTGCCACCGGGCCGGCGTCGCAGCGCCCGAAGGCGTCGAGCAGCGCGCGGTGGCCGCGCGGGTTGAGCAGCCCGCGATCGTCGTGCTGGCCGTGGATCTCGACGAGGTGCGGCGCGAGCTCGCGGAGCAGGCCGGCCGACGCCGGCTGATCGTTGACGAAGGCGCGGCTGCCGCCGTCCGACTTGACGATGCGGCGAACGAGCAGCGGCTCGCCCGGCTCGAGCTCGAGCCCGTTCTGATGGAAGAGGTTGGCGACTTCGCTGTCGTGCGCAGGTGGCTCGAAGCTCGCCGTCACCACCGCCTGCGCCGCGCCCTGACGGACGAGTCCGGTCTCGCCGCGCGCGCCGAGCGCGAGCCCCAGCGCATCGAGCAGGATCGACTTGCCCGCGCCGGTCTCGCCGGTGAGCACGCCGAGCCCCGCGCCGAACTCGAGGTCGAGCGCCTCGATCAGGACGACGTCGCGGATGGCAAGCGCGGTGAGCATGCTTCGCGCTTATTGCCGGAACGAAAGGTGAAAGGGAAGCGCCCTAGCGGCCCGAAGAGGCCGGTGCGGGCGCGGCAGGAGCCGACCCCGCCTTGGCTTTTTCGACCTTGTCATGGTTCGACTGGACCAGCTTGTAGGCATGATCGTACCAGTCGGTGCCCGGATAGTTGGCGCCCAGCACCGCCGCCGCCTTCTGCGCCTCCTCGGGCACGCCGAGCGCAAGATAGGATTCGGTGAGGCGCATCAGCGCCTCGGGCACGTGCGTGGTGGTCTGATACTGGTCGACCACGGTGCGGAAGCGCATCGTCGCGGCGAGCCAGTAGCCGCGCTGCTCGTAGAAGCGGCCGATCTCCATTTCCTTGCCCGCAAGGTGATCGCGGACGAGGTCGATCTTGAGCCGCGCATCGGCGGCGTATTTCGAATTGGGATAGCGCCGCGTCAGCTCGCCGAGTGAATCGAGCGCCTGCGTGGTGATCTTCTGATCGCGCGTCACGTCGCTGATCTGCTCGTAATAGCACAGGCCGATCAGATAATAGGCATAAGGCGCGTCGCGATTGCCCGGGTGCACCGCGAGGAAACGCTGCGCCGAGGAGATCGCTTCCGAATAATCGCGGTTCAGATAATAGCTGAAGGCGCCCATCAGCTGCGCGCGGCGGGCCCAGACCGAATAAGGATGCTGGCGCTCGACTTCGTCGAACAGCGCGGCAGCGAGCTTGTACTGGTGCGCATCGAGCTTCTGCTTCGCGGCGCTGTAGAGCGTGCCGACATCGCGCGCGACATAGGGCAGGTCCTTGACGCCGCCCTTCTTGGCGCATCCGGCCATCGAGAGGGCCAGGACGGGAAGCAGGGCGAGCGCGAGCGCGCGGGTGTTGGGAGTACGCATGGGGAGCGGTCCTAGCGCGATCCGGTGGCTGCAAACAATCCTTTTCGCGGCGGGATTGCGGCGGGAGCCGGGACAGCCGAAATGCGTTGGGGAATGAAGCCATCGATAGAGGAACCTGTCTTGACCGCCACCCTGCTCGCCACGCACCGCGTCGAGAAGCCCTGGGGCCGCCACAAGCTGTGGCCGGGCTTCGCCGATCCGTCCGCGGACGGCGATCCGGTGGGCGAGATCTGGTTCCAGACGCCGGGGAACAGCACGCCCGACCTGCTGATCAAATATCTCTTCACCCGCGAGAAGCTGTCGGTGCAGGTCCATCCCAATGACGAGCAGGCGCACGCCGCGGGGCTGCCGCGCGGCAAGGACGAGTGCTGGGTGATCCTCGACGCCGAGCCCGATTCGACGATCGCATTGGGTACGAAGGAGCCGGTGGATCGCGAGGCCTTGCGCGCCGCGGCGCTAGACGGATCGATCGAGGCGCTGCTCGACTGGAAGCCGGTCAAGGCCGGCGACTTCTTCTATTCGGGATCTGGCACAATCCACGCGATCGGCGCGGGAATCACGCTCGTCGAGGTCCAGCAGAACAGCGAGACGACCTATCGCCTCTACGATTACGGCCGCCCGCGCGAGCTGCACCTCGACGAGGGCATCGCCGTCGCCGAGCCGGTGCCCTTCACGCCGCACCCGATGCCGGGCAAGGTCGCGGACGGCCGCACGATCCTGGTCGAAGGCCCCAAATTCGTGCTCGAGCGCTGGGAAGGCGGGCGTCGCCGCTTTGCGCTCCCGGCGGGCGAGACCGGCTGGCTGATCCCCTTGCGCGGGGAAGGCGTTGTCGACGGGGTGCCGTTCCGCGCGGGCGAGTGCCTGACCGTGGAAGGCGAAGCCGATCTGCACGCCGAGGCGGGAAGCGACCTGCTGTTCGCCTATCCCGGCACCACGCGTATCTGAGTCGGCCGGTTGCTGAACGGAACGTAGTTTTACGTTCACGAAACCCTGTGCGCCTTCGAAACGTTAGGGAAACACCTGATAACAACCAGGAGCTTCCCCATGCGTATCATCTTCGCTGCGGCCATTGCCGCGGCCTCGCTTACCGCGACCCCCGCGTTGGCCCAGGGCCACAACGAGCGCGCGGCGCGTCAGGATTGCCGCCACGATCTGCGCAATTCGGATTCGCGTGCCGAATATCGCCGCGAAGCCCGCGACTGCCGCAACGACATCGCGCAGGCGCGCCGTCAGGACAATCGCGAATGGCGCCGCGACTGGCGCCGCTATCGCAACTATGACTGGAACCGCCTGCCCCCGGGCGAGCGCTATTACGATCCGTCGCTCTATTACCGCGACGGCCGCTATTATCGCGAGCGCCGCCTGACGCGGAACGACCGCATCTATCGCGGCAGCAACGGCCAATATTATTGCCGTCGCTCGGACGGAACGACCGGCCTGATCGTCGGCGGCGTCGCCGGCGGACTGTTCGGCAACGCGATCTCGAACGGCCGCAACGCGACGATCGGCACGCTGCTCGGCGCGGCGGTGGGCGCGAGCGTCGGTTCGGCGATCGACCGCGGCCAGGTGCGCTGCCGCTAACGGCTTGCCACGCAGGCATCGGGAAGGGTCCGGCGGAAACGCCGGGCCCTTTCTTTTCGGCTAGATCAAATGAGCCCGCCGGTGAGGAACAGGCGGAGGCCGCTGATCAGGCAGACCAGCAGGTTGAGGTTGCGGCCCGCGCTGCGGCCCGAGACGACGCCGAGCGCCGCGCCGATCACCGCGATCGGCAGCGCGATCCAGTTGACCAGGGGAAGCAAGGGGATCGGGAGGACGCCGATCATCGCGACGAGGAGCGCGATGATGCCGATCAGAATCGAGAGCAGGTTTAGCATCTGGTTTACACTAGGTTCGAGGGGGTGTGTTGTAAATATAAAACAGTTACGCAGCGAGCGGAATCAGCACTTCGGTGCGGCGGAGCGCCCGGGGCGTGAGGGGCGAATGATAGAAAGCGTGCTCGACCGGGCCCGCGGCGCTGAGGCCGTGGCCGGCGATCCACTCGCGCAGATCGGCCTCGCGGCCGAGCAGCACATTCTCGTCATTGTCGCCCGCGAAGCGGAGCGCCGCGAGCCGCCGGGCCGGAAGCGCGCGGAGCGTCACCGGGCCGTCGGGCTCGGGAAGCGCGAGCGGGGCCGCGCGCACGGGCAGCACCAGCCGGGTGCGCCAGCCGCGCCCGTCCTCGTCGCCGTCCCACAGCATCGGCGCGCTCATCGGGATGCGCCGCCCCGCGACGAAGTCCGCAAGGGTAGTGAAACCGCACGAAAGCGCTGCGTCGCGCATCCCCTCGACCACGGTCTCGGCGACGAGCAGCCGGGGATAATCGCGCACGCTGAACGCGCCGTCGCGCCGCACCGTCTCGAAACCGGCCTCGTCGTCATTGCGTGCGAGCAGCGCATAGCCGATCGCGGCGGCGACTCCGGCGGCGACGCCGGCGCCGATCATCCTGGTGCTGAGGCGCATCATTCCCCTTTCGATCGTTTCGCCTGCAAAACACACTCGATCCGTCCGGGGTTCCGGATATGGTTAACGCGCATTTCGCCGAATAACCAGCGCTTCCAACGCTTCCTTAACCTTCTTCGGCGATGACCCACATGCCCCAAGGAGCGTGTGAATGATCCGCAAGATCGGTTTCGTCCTGTTCGTCTTCCTGCCGCTCGCGCTTGCGGGCTGCAGCGGGAGCGGGCTGGGCGACGTGAGCGACGCCGACCAGGCCAACGTCACCGACCCGCAGCTCGCCAGCGCACTGCACGACCAGATCATGGTCGATCCGCAACTCGGCCGGCAGGCCAATGGCGACGCCGTCCGCCCGCCGGGCCAGCCTTATTCGGGCGGCGTGCCCAGCGACGCCGTCGCCGCCAATACCGACCAGATCGACAACGGCCAGCTGATGAAGACCCCGGCCGCGACGCCCTACAGCAAGGACTGCACGCAATGCGCCGCGGCGCGCGAGGCAGTGACGCTCGGCGGGCTCGCCGCGCGCCAGAAGGATTCGCGCACCAACCAGTGCGCCTCGTCGCTGCAATATTCGGCGAGCTGGGCGCAGCGCCTGCCCCGCGACCTGCCGCTCTATCCGCAGGCGCGCGTGACCGAGGCGGCGGGCACCACCGCGGGGCAATGCGCGCTGCGCGTAGTGAGCTTCTCGACCGCGCAGCCGATGCAGACGATGCTCGACTGGTATTACACCCGCGCGATCCGTTCGGGCTATACGAGCGAGCACCAGGTCGACGGCGCCGAGCACATCCTCGGCGGCACCCGCGACAAGGACGACGGCGCGTACGTGCTGTTCATGACGAGCCGGCCCGATGGCGGGACCGATATCGACATGGTGGCGAACAACGGGGTTTGACCGCTTTTTGCCCCTCCCTGAAAGGGAGGGGATCAAGGGGTGGGTGTAGAAAAGG
>JAEWCK010000274.1 GCA_023390675.1 Pseudomonadota bacterium | reverse complement strand
GCTCGACGTTGCGATACGGCGATCCTTCGCGGACATGCGGCCCGTCGCCGACGAAGCGATCAACGATCCGATAGCTGGTGAAGCCGCGCGATTCGGATTTCAGCCGCTCCAAATCGGTGACCGGCGCGATCGCCACGATCGCCTTGAACAGTTCGGGATCGAGCACCGCCGATTGGAGCGCCGCATAGCCGCCATAGGACCAGCCGACGATCGCCAGCTTGTCGGGCGTGGTGATCCCCTGCGCGATCAGCCAGCGGCCGGCGTCGTTGACGTCGCCCATCGAGAGCTTCCACGAGCGGAAGCCATTGTCCTTGAACCAGCGCTCGCCATAGCCGCTCGAGCCCCGGTAGTTGGGCTGGATCACCGCATAGCCGCGCGCCGCGAAGAACTGCGAGAGCCAGCCGAAACCCCATTCGTCGCGCGCCGATGGGCCGCCGTGCGGCATCACGATCGCGGGCAAGTTCTTGCCGTCGCTTCCCGGCGGCAGCGTGAGATAGGCGGGCACGTCGGTTCCGTCCGCCGCCTTGTAGGTTATCGCCTTGACGCTCGCGAGCTTGATCCCGGCCAGATCGGGCCGTACCGGCGAGATCTCGGCCATTTGCTTGGTCGCGCGGTCGAGCAGATAATAGTGGCCCGGATCGACATCGCTGCCGGCGAAGATCACGAGCTTCTTCTCGTCGCTGCTGGAATCGTTGACGCCGACGATCGGCAGGCCGGGCAGCGCCCGCGCGAGCGAGCCGACCAGCGCTTTGATCGCAGGATCGAAATAGCTGACCTCGCGCTGGTCGGTGGCATAACTTACGCCGACCACGCGCCGTTGGCGGCCGATCCGGATCAGCCCGTCGACATCGACATCGGGCCTGGCGAGGACGAGTTCGCGCTTCATGCTGCCGTCGAGCGCGATCTTGTAGAGCGCGCGGCGCCCGTCGAGATTATCGAAGCCATAGACGACGTTCAGATCGCGATCGACTGCATAGGGATCGAAGCCGCTACGCAGATAGCCGCTCATGGTGACGGTACTCAGCGGCTCCCATTCCTTGCTGCCCATCCGGCGATATTTGTAGACGGTCTCGTTGCCGAAATAGCCGCTGCTCAGCCGCGGCACCGTCGCCATGACGCGCGTCACGCCATGCCCGTCGGTGATGAATTCGGACGCCGTCGAGCGCGGAGGTTCGACATTCTGCCGCTTGAGCGAAACCGTGTCGACGCGCTCGACTCCCAGCCCCTCGCGCGTCTGCGCGACGAGCGTGCCGGTGCCCCGTTCGGGCACATATTGGCGCAGCATCAGCACGTTGCTGCCATCATCGTCCGGAAGCCAGTCGAGAATGCTGCCGCCAAAGCTGCGCTCGTAGAGTTGCCCGATCTTTTGCGGCGCGCTCAACTCCTTGACATTCGATCCATCGGCATTGACCGCAACCATCCGCGTCATCCCAGTAGGGCTGCCGCCCACTTCGACGATGCCGAACAGCGTGCAGACCAGCCGCGTGCCGGTCGACTAGGCACAACGGGTCAGCGCTATGGGGGGATCGCCGGGATAATTGAGGATCGGCTTCAAATGCCCGTCGGGAGTGGAGACGACGAGCCCGGTGCCGCGCGTGCCCGACGCGACCACCATCGCGATCCGCTGTCCGTCGGGGGAAATGCTCACGTCGCGCACCGTTTCGCGCGCGCCGAACTGCCTGGCCTGAAGACTCTGCGCCGCCGCGCCGTTGGCGCAGAAAAGCGAAACGGCAAGCGCCGCTAGCGAAGCCCTGATCATGATCCCCCCGAATGCCCCCTGATTACAACAGCGTAACCGCGCGCACGCGAGGATCAATGGCGCAATTTTGTTTCTGCGAAATTGATGAAGGTCGGCCAGTTGTCGCGGTTGTTGTGCCCGCCCTGATGCTGGCGATAGCCGAGCATCCCGCCCGTCACGGGCGTCAGCACCGGCGGGAATGTCTTCGCGCTAAGCCCCTGCTTGCCCAGCGTCTCCCATGCCGGCGACGCCGCAGCCGCCGCAAGGAAGCTGCCCTTGGGATCGACCCAGCCGTCGCCGGTGTCGACCGTGCCCGCGCTGATGAACAGCGGCCGCGGCGCCGAAAGCGCGATCAGCATATGCGCGTCGATCGGCAGGTCGAATTCGGTCAGCGTGCCGCAATATTTGAGGAAATTCCCGGCGAACCAGTGATATTCGCCGCCCGCGCAGAGATTGCCCATCCGCTCGCCGAAATTGCGGCGGTAGAGCGCCGCGCCGCCCGCCCCTGACGAGCCGACGAAGCCGATCGCGAACTTCTGGTCATAGGCCATCGTAACCAGCGCCGCCTTGCCGTAGCGCGACAGTCCCTCGATCCCGATCCGCGTGCCGTCGATCGCCGGGTCGGCGTCGAGCGCCTCGCGCGCGCGGCTTGCGCCCCAGGCCCAGGCGCGCAGCACGCCCCAATCCTCGGGTCCGCGCGGCTCGCCAGCGAGCGAGATGCCGATCACGCCGCCCTTCAGCATCCCGCCATTGTCGGCCTGGATCGAATTGGCGACGACCACGGCATAACCCCAGCCGCGCTTCAATAGCTGCTCGGTATAGGGTGGCCCCGGATCGGGCGCGCGGGGCGGGCCGGGAAACTTGAACCCCTCGGGAAAGCCGAACGACAGCATCACCGGCACGTGCGCCTTGCCCGCAGGCAGCGTGTAGCGGAGCGCGATCGTCGCCGATGCCCGCGGCCAGCCGCGATTGTCGGCGACGCCTTCCATCCAGCGCTTGACCACCGGCACGCCGCCCTCGACCGCGCGCTCCTCCTTCACCTTGCGCCACGCGATCCTGGGCGCGGTCGCGGGGACGCGGCCGTATATCTCGCGGTCGAACAATTCGACGATCCCGGCGCGCCGCTGCTTCCACGGGCCTCGAAGCAGCGTTGGAAGTTGCGGCGTGCCCGCTTTGGCTTCGTCGTAGTTGACGGCGTTGGGCGCGTTCGGATTGAATCCGTCCGCGCCGGGGCGGATCTGCGTGATCCCGAGCCGGTCGAGCATCGCCTGCCGGTCGGCGTTCGCGGCGCTGTAATCTTGTTGCGGCGCGGCCGACAGCAACATCGGCGTCAAAAGTATCAACAACCGCATCGTCCCCCTCCCGCAATGTTATCGCTACCATCCTGCCCCGCATTGCGGTCGCGCGCAACCTTCGCCAATGTCCGCGTCAACTGCCAAGGCCCCCCTATGCGCTTCGCCCTCCCCCTGTTGCTGCTGCTCCCCGCCGCGGCCCATGCCCAGACGATCCCGGTCGACACGCTCAAGGAAGTGACCCGCGAGATCTCGTCGGACGCCTATGAGGGCCGCCAGCCCAACACGCCCGCCGAGGGCAAGACGCTCGCCTACATCGTCAAGCGCTTCGAGGCCGCCGGCCTCAAGCCCGGCAACCACGGCAGCTGGTTCCAGGACGTGCCGCTCGTCACGCTCACCGCCGAGAATGTCCGCCCGCTCGTCTTCACCGGCGGCAAGGCGCCCGTCAGCCTCGACTATCGCAAGGACATGGTGATGGCGACCTATCAGGTCGTCCCCCACACCGAGGTCAAGAACAGCGACGTCGTCTTCGTCGGCTACGGCGTCAACGCTCCCGAGCGCGGCTGGAACGACTATGCCGGGGTGGACGTGAAGGGGAAGACCGTCGTCATCCTCGTCAACGATCCCGACTGGATGAGCCCCGACAGGAAGGGCCCGTTCGAAGGCCGCGCGATGACCTATTACGGCCGCTGGACCTACAAGTTCGAGGAGGCCGCACGACAGGGCGCGGCCGCGGCGATCGTCATCCACGACACCTTCCCCGCTTCCTATCCCTGGGCGGTCGTCCAGTCCTCCTGGACCGGACCCCAGCTGGAGCAGGACACGCCCGGCGATCACATGGACCAGTCGAAGGCGATCGGCTGGATGCAGAAGGACAAGGCCAGGGAGCTGTTCGCCGCCGCCGGGCTCGACTTCGGGAAGCTTGAGGCCGCGGCGATGCAGAAGGGCTTCAAGGCCGTCCCGCTGGGGCTGAAGGCGTCGGTCGGCTGGGACAACCGCATCGAACGCCAGGCGTCGAAGAACGTCGTCGGCATCCTGCCCGGCACCGAGCGCCCCGACGAAGTCGTGCTCTACACCGCGCATTGGGACCATCTCGGGCATTGCGACGCGGTAGAGGGCGACGACATCTGCAACGGCGCGGTCGACAATGCCTCGGGCATCGGCGGCCTCGTCGCGCTCGCCGAAGCGCATGCCAAGGCGGGCGCGCCCAGGCGCAGCATCGTCTTCCTGGCGGTCACCGCGGAGGAATCGGGGCTGCTCGGCTCCAAATTCTATGCCGAGAACCCGGTCTACCCGCTCGGGAATACCGTGGGCGGTGTGAACATGGATTCGATGAACGTCATCGGAAAGATGAAGGACTTCGTGCTGATCGGCGCGGGCAAGTCCGAGCTTGAGGACATGGTGAAGCCCTTCGTCGCCGCGGAGGGCCGGGTGATCGCTCCCGAGCCCCGCCCGGAAGGCGGCGGCTATTACCGTTCGGACCATTTCAGCTTCGCCAAATTGGGCGTCCCGATGCTCTCGGGCGAGAGCGGCGACGATCTTGTTGACGGCGGCAAGGCGAAGGGGGGCGCGGCGATCGAGGACTATACGATGCACCGCTATCACAAGCCGCAGGACGAGTACGATCCGAACTGGGACTGGAGCGGCGCGGTCTCGGACCTCAACATCTATTACGGGCTCGGCCGCGCGCTCGCCGATGGATCGCCCTGGCCCAACTGGTATCCGAGCGCCGAATTCCGCGCGATCCGCGACAAGAGCAGGGCCGAGGCCAAGTGAGCGTACCCCCGCCTCCCAAGCCCGAATGGGCGCATCACGATGCGGTATGGATCGGCTTTCCGAGCCACCCCGAGCTGTGGCTGGAGGATATCGAGCCCGCGCGCGCTGAAGTCGCAGCATTCGCACGCGCCGTCCATGCCGAGGGGCGCGGCGAGAAGGTGATCCTCGTCGCCGCCGACGACGAGGCCGCGGCGGCCGCGAAGAAGCACGCCGGAAGCGATGCGCGCATCGTCGTCGAGCCGTTCGGCGACATCTGGCTGCGCGACACCGCCGCGATCGTCGGCGGCGACCGCACTGCGCGCGATTTCGAGTTCAACGGCTGGGGCGGCAAATACCATCTCGAAGGCGACGAGGATATCGGCCGCCGGCTCGCGCGTCGGCAGCATATGCAGGTCGAGAGCCATGGCTGGATCCTCGAAGGCGGCGCGATCGATGGCGACGGTACGGGGCTCGTCGTCACCACCGAGCAATGCCTGCTCAACCGCAACCGCAATCCGGGCCTCTCCAAGGCTGATATCGAAGCGCTGTTGAAATCCGATCTCGGCTACACGTCGGTGCTCTGGCTCGGCGACGGGCTGGTCAACGACCATACCGACGGCCATGTCGACAACCTCGCGCGCTTCGTCGGCCCCAACCGGCTGCTGATCCCCGACGCGGCCGAGAACGACCCCAATTGGCGCGTCTATCAGGACGCCGCGATTCGCGCCGATCGCTTCGGCGTCGAAATCGTCCGCTTCCCGTCGCCTGGCCGTGTGCTCGGCGCCGACGAGGAGATCATCCCGGCGAGCTACATGAACTTCTATATCGGCAACGCCGCAGTGGTCGTCCCGCTCTACGGGCAGGAGAACGATCAGGCCGCGGTCGCCGCGCTCGCCACGCTCTTCCCGGACCGAGAGATCGTCGGCCAGCGCGCCGATCATATCCTCACCGGCGGCGGCAGCTTCCACTGCATCTCGCAGCAAATACCGTCCTTCTAGCCGACAGGCTCGCGGCGCATTATGTGCGCTGGCCATGACCCAGATCACCGTCGCCGCCATCCAGCTCGCCTTTTCGGACGATATCGACGCGAACATCGCCAGGGTGTCCGAACGCGTGCGCGAAGCCGCCGCCAGGGGCGCGCAGGTCGTGCTGCCACCCGAATTGTTCGAAGGCGAATATTTCTGCCGCGTCGAGGACGAGGGGCTGTTCGCCAATGCGAAGCCGACGGCCGAGCATAAGGCGGTGCGCGCGATGCAGAAGCTCGCAGCCGAGCTCAATATCCACATCCCGACCAGCTTCTTCGAGGCGGACGGGCCGCACCATTATAACAGCCTCGCGATGATCGGGCCCGACGGGAAGGTCGCCGGCGTCTATCGCAAGAGCCACATTCCCGACGGGCCGGGATACGAAGAGAAATTCTACTTCCGCCCGGGCAATACCGGCTTCAAGATCTGGGACGGCCCCGGCGCGAAGCTCGGGGTCGGGGTGTGCTGGGACCAATGGTATCCCGAGACCGCGCGCGCGATGATGCTGATGGGCGCCGAGATTCTCTTCTACCCCACCGCGATCGGCAGCGAGCCGCACGATGACAGCCTCGACACCGCGCGGCTGTGGCGCCGCGCGATGGTGGGGCATGCCGTGTCGAATGTCGTCCCCGTCGTCGCGGCCAACCGTGTCGGCACCGAACACGGCCAGACCTTCTACGGCACCAGCTTCATCGCCGACGAGCGCGGTGACATCCTCGCCGAGCTCGATCGCGAGGAGGAAGGCGTCATCGTCGCCAGCCTCGACCTCGACCGCGTCAAGCGCCATCGCGCCGCGTTCGGCTTCTTCCGCGATCGCCGGCCCGAGCTCTACGGGCGGCTGGTCGAGGACATCTAGGCCAGCGCGAAATCGAGCGCAGCGAGCGCGTGGAGTTCGGTGGTGTCGAACAGCGGCACCGGGCTGTCCGCCGGCTTCACCAGCAGCCCGATCTCGGTGCAGCCGAGGATGGTCCCCTGCGCGCCGCAGGCGACGAGCCGCTCGATCGCTGCGCGATAGGTGGCGCGCGATTGCTCGCGGATCTCGCCGACGATCAGCTCGTCATAGATGATGCGATGGACCACCGCACGATCCTCCTCGTCGGGGACGAGCACGTCGAGCCCGAAGCGCTCCTGCAATCGCTCGCGATAGAAGGGCTTCTCCATCGTGAACGCCGTGCCGAGCAATCCGACCTTGCCGATCCCCGCCGCGCGGATCGCAGCCCCAGCCGCATCGGCGATGTGGAGCATCGGGATCGACACCGCCTCGGCGATCTCGTCGGCGACGAGGTGCATCGTGTTGGTGCACAGGACGAGGCACTCGGCCCCTGCTGTCTCGATCGCCTGCGCATCCGCCGCCAGCCGCTCGGCCAGCGCGTCCCACGCGCCGGCGTGCTGGAGCTGCGCGACTTCGCCGAAGTCGACCGACAGCATCACACAGCGCGCCGAATGCGGATGGCCGAGCCGCCGCATCGCCTCGCGGTTGAGGATCGCATAATAATGGGCCGAGCTTTCCCAGCTCATGCCCGCGAGCAGGCCGATCGTCTTCAGCGCTGCTTGTCCCCAAGCTGGTCGCGGACCATCACGATCTTCTGGCAGCCGTCCGCCTCGGTCTTGAGCACGGCATAATATTGCATCGCGCGTGGCTGTTGCTCGAGCGGCTGCGGACGCACGCCTTGCCCGCGCTGCGGCCCGACCATTTGCTGCTTCGCCTTGCATGCGGGGTGCTGCTGCGTCTCGGAGCGCGCATAGGGCGTCTCCTGCGCGATGGCCGTTGCCGGGAGCAAGGCGAGTGCGAGCACGACGAACCGCATGATTACCTCCTACGCTGACCGGTCAGTGGTAGCAGATTGCGGCACCGGTGCGAACTGCATCGCGCGGGCAAACGCCGCCTCGAGCATTGCGGGGGTCAGCCGCCCGGTGTTCTGGTTGTAGCGCGAGCAATGATAGCTATCGATCAGCAGCCGGCCGTCCGGCATGCGGTGCTCGGCGCCATGCGCGAACGGGGCCTTGGGGAGCTTCCCGCCCATCGCCTTGACCGCCGACTGGTGCGCGATCTGGCCGAGCGCGATCACGACCGGCGCGATCAGCTGGCCGGCGAGGAAGGGGCGGCAGGCATGGACTTCCGCCGGGTCGGGCTTGTTGCCGGGCGGCAGGCAGCGGACCGCGTTGAGGATCAGCACTTTGGGCTCGCCAGCTTCGAGCAGCCCCAATTTGTCGAGCGTCGCGAAGAGCAGCTCGCCCGAGGCGTCCCCGGTGAAGGCGCGCCCGGTTCGGTTCGCGCCATGCTTGCCCGGCGCGAGCCCGACGATCGCCAACCACGCGTTGGCCGGGCCGAGCGCTGGCACCGGCGCATTCCACCAATCGGGCTGCTCGGCGCGCAGGCTGGTCCGCAATGCCACGAGGCGCGGGCAATGCGGGCAATCGCGAGGCGGCTCGGGGCTTGGCGCGGACATGGCCTCGCGATAGGCCGGGCTTCGTGGCGAGGACAAGCTATGCAATCGCGCTGGGATCGAACCGGCCGGGCCGGCACGGCGGCCCCGAGCGCGAAATCGCGGCCGCGCTCGCCGCGCTGGGAAGCGTGAGCGCGGTCTCGCCGATCTTCCGCACCGCGCCGCTCGGCCCTTCGTTTCGCCGCTTCGCGAATGCCGCGGCAATCGTGGAAAGCGACGAGCAGCCCCCCGCGCTGCTCCGCCGCCTCAAGCGCATCGAACGCAGCTTCGGCCGCCGCCGCGGGCGCATCTGGGGGGCGCGCGTGATCGATCTCGACATCATCCTCTGGTCGGGCGGTAGCTGGGGCGAGCCGGGACTCACCATTCCCCACCCCGCATTTCGCGCGCGCGGCTTCGTGCTGCTTCCGCTCGCGCGCATCGCGTCCGACTGGCGCGATCCGGTGACGCGCCTCAGCATCCGCCAGCTGCTCGCGCGGTTGACCCGTCCGGTCCCCACGCCTAGGGGCGGGCGCACGGTGGGTCCGTAGCTCAGTCGGTAGAGCAAGCGACTTTTAATCGAGAGGTCCCGGGTTCGAATCCCGGCGGACCCACCAACCCCGCAAAGGATCGTTCCGCCCGCGCGCGAGTTTGCGCCGGGTGGACGACAGCCCGCCTGACCCCTTGATTCCGCTCGCGTCCGAGGAACGCCCTCAACGTCGCATTCCCTGGCCGATCGTCGCGGCGGCGCTGGTCGCGCTCGCGCTGGCGGCGCTGCTCTGGCTGGGGCACGAGCTGGTCGAGGGCGATGGCGCCAGCATCGATCGGGCGCTGATGCTGGCGATGCGTGTGCCCGGCCATCCCGCGCAGCCGATCGGCCCCGCCTGGCTTCCCTCGGCGATGCGCGACCTGACCGCGCTGGGCAGTTCTACCGTCCTGACGCTCGTCGTCGTCGCCACAGCCGCCTTCCTCTTGCTGCGCGGACGGATCCGGACAGCGCTGCTCGTCACAGGCGCGACGTCGCTCGGCGCGATCATGGTGACTTTGGTGAAGGCGCTGATCGGCCGCACGCGTCCCGACCTGGTCGAGCGGCTGATGGTCGAGACCTCGCGGAGCTTTCCAAGCGGCCATGCCGCCAACAGCGCGATCGTCTATCTGACGCTCGCCACGCTGCTCTTCCCGGTCGTGCGCGAGCGGCGGCTGCGCACCTATCTGCTCGGGCTGGCTTTGGCGCTTACGTTCCTCATCGGCGCGAGCCGCGTCTATCTGGGCGTCCACTGGCCGAGCGACGTCGCTGCGGGCTGGGCGTTCGGCGCGGGCTGGGCGTTGCTTTGGTGGCGGATCGAGCTTCGCCTCGCCACGCCTCAGCCCTGACGCTCGGCGAGCCTGCGTTCCCAGGCGAGCGCGTCGCGGACGATACCGTCGAGATCGGCATGCCGCGGCCGCCAGGGCAAGGCGGCGAGAATTGCGCTGTTGTCGGCGATCAGCGCGTCGGGGTCGCCCGCGCGACGGCCCTCCATGCGGCGGTCGATCTTGAGGTTCGTGACGCGGTCGACGGCGTCGAGGACTTCGAGCACCGAGAAGCCTCGGCCGTAGCCGCAGTTTAGTATCTGGTTTACACCCGGAGTGGCGATCAGCAGCTCGAGCGCGTCGACATGGGCGGCGGCGAGATCGGTCACGTGGATGTAGTCGCGGACGCCGGTGCCGTCGGGCGTCGAAAAATCCGTCCCGAAAACAGAGACATGGTCGCGCTTGCCGGTCGCCGCCTCGACAGCGACCTTGATGAGGTGAGTGGCGCCTGCCGTCGACTGGCCGGAGCGGCCCTGCGGATCGGCGCCGGCGACGTTGAAATAGCGCAGCGCACAATAGTTGATCGGGTGCGCATTCGCGACGTCCTTCAGCATGATTTCGGTCATCAGCTTGGACATGCCGTAGGGGTTGATCGGCAGCTTGGGGCTGTCCTCGCGCACCGGCACGCTTTCGGGGATGCCGTAGGTCGCGGCGGTCGAGGAGAAGATGAAGTGCTTCACGCCCTCGGCCACGGCGCTCTCGATCAGCGAACGGCTCGCGGCGGTGTTGTTGCGATAATATTTGAGCGGATCGGTGACGCTCTCGGGCACCACCACCGATCCGGCGAAATGCAGGATCGCAAACACATCGTGCTCGCGGATCGTGGCGCGGACCCTGGCGTCGTCGGCAATGTTCGCGACGACGAGCTTCGCACGCTTGTCGACCGCCCAGTCGAACCCGGTGACGAGATTGTCGAGCACCACGACGCGCCAGCCCGCGTCGAGCAAAGCGAGCACCGCGTGGCTGCCGATATAGCCCGCCCCGCCCGTGACCATCACCGTGCCGTCGCGCATTCCCCGTCCCTTCGCATTGCCCTTGGCGGGCACGATCCTATCTTGGCACCCATAAACAAGGAGTTCGGCATGGCAATCGAGACGGCGACGCTCGCGGGCGGATGTTTCTGGTGCACCGAAGCGGTGTTCAACGACGTGATCGGCGTCCAGTCGGTCGAGAGCGGCTATATCGGCGGCAGCAAGGAGAACCCGACCTACAAGGAAGTCTGCACGGGCACGACCGGGCACGCCGAGGCGATCCGGGTGAGCTTCGACACCGACCAGATCAGCTATGGCGAGATCCTCGACATCTTCCTCGCCACGCACGATCCGACCCAGCTCAACCGCCAGGGCAACGACGTGGGCACGCAATACCGCTCGGCGATCTTCCCGCACTCGGCCGAGCAGGAGCGCGAGGCGCTGGACGCGATCGAGCGCGCCCGCCCCGACTGGCCGGCGCCGATCGTGACGAGCATCGAAACGCTGGGCCAATGGTGGCCCGCCGAGGATTATCACCAGGAATATTGGCAGGGCGAAGGGCAGCGGAATCCCTATTGCCTCGCGGTGATCCCGCCCAAGCTCCGGAAGCTGCGCAAGAGCTTCGCGGCGCGCAGCAAGGAAGGCGCGACTGCCTAATCCCGGTGCGCGGCGCGGCGAAGGCGATCGTTGATCGCCACTCCGATGCCGGCTTCGGGGATCGGGGCGACGGCGATGGCCTGCGCCGGCGCATCGTCGGCGCGGTGGAGCGCGTCGAAGAGGTTGGCGGCGGCTTCGGTGAGGTCGCCGGTTGGCGAGAGGTTGGTGTCGCCGGCAACGGGGCCGAAGCCGATGAAGTATTCGCCTTCCAGCCTTGCGGTCGCGTTGAGGCGGACCAGCTTGCTGGGCGCATAGTGGCTGGCGAGTTGGCCGGGGGCCTGCACTCTCTCTTTC
>JAEWCK010000219.1 GCA_023390675.1 Pseudomonadota bacterium | reverse complement strand
CGTTGAAGCCGAGCATCACATAGGGCCGATCGAGCTGCTCGGAGGGCTGGAACGACTGCCGATAGACGCGGATCGCCTCGTCCAGCATCTGCGGCGCGAAGTGCGACGCGAACGCGTAGGGCAGGCCGAGCATCGCCGCGAGTTGGGCTCCGTAGAGGCTCGACCCCAGAATCCACAGCGGCACGTCCTGACCCTCGCCGGGGATGGCTCGGACGCGGCCGTTGGCGCCTTTGAAGTACCCCTGAAGTTCGACGACATCGTTGGGGAACTGATCGGAGCCCGCATTGAGGTTGCGGCGTAGCGCGTAGGCCGCCGCCTGGTCCGTGCCCGGCGCCCGCCCCAGACCTAGGTCGACGCGGCCGGGGAATAGCGCATCGAGCGTCCCGAACTGCTCGGCAATCGTCAGCGGCGCGTGATTGGGAAGCATGATGCCGCCCGCACCAATGCGGATGGTCGAGGTGTGCGTGCCGACGAAGGCGAGGGCCACCGCGGTCGCTGCGCTGGCGATGCCGGGCATCGAATGATGCTCCGCCATCCAGAAGCGCTTGTAGCCAAGCCTTTCGGCATGGGCCGCGAGTTCGGCGGAGTTGCGCAGCGACTGTCCCGCGTCGCCGCCTTCGACGATCGGGGAGAGATCGAGAACCGAAAGGGGAGTCATGTCCTCGCAGATGGGCGGGGCGGAGCCCTTTTCAACCCGCCTTCCGAGCTGGCCGCTTCTTCCGCTCGGCGTCGACCTTGTCCTGTTCCTTCGCGTCGAGATGGCCGAGCCGCTTCAACGGCGCCATGACCCACAGAGTGACGATGGTCGCGATCGTCAGCACCACGGCAACGTCATAGCTGCCGAGGCCAACCGCAGCGCCGATTGCGCCCGTCACCCACAGGCTGGCTGCCGTCGCCGTGCCCTTGACGCTATCCTCCTGCCGAAGGATCGCGCCTCCGCCGATGAAGCCCATGCCCGTGATCAGGCCCTCGAGCACCCGGGCCGTCGCCTCGGGACTGTCGGCGAGCAGGGATTCGCTGGCCTGGATGAAGCCACACGCGGCGACTGCGACCAGCGGAAAGGTGCGAAGGCCCGCGCTGCGCTCCTCCTGCTCGCGGTTCCAGCCGATGGGAACGGCCAGCACGTATGCAGCCAGAAGGGCGATCACATGTGGAAGGATGTTGAAGGGGTCGGCCCCGAACAGCTCGCTCATACGGGGCTCAAAACTTGACTTCCGCCGCTTGTTCCGCTTGAGGGCAGCGCTCGCAGGAAAGCGACGGGAATAGGGGCGGCTCCCGCATCAAGCTCGCCTGGCCGGGATTACCTTGAACGGATCCCGAACGAACGGAGAAGAACCATGCGTCACCGCGTAGGCGGCCGTAAGCTGCAGCGTACCTCGGCCCATCGCGCCGCCCTGTTCCGCAACATGAGTGCCGCGCTGATCAAGCACGAACAGATCACCACCACGCTCGCCAAGGCGAAGGAGCTTCGCCCCTATGTCGAGAAGCTGATCACGCTCGCCAAGAAGGGCGGGCTCTCGAATCGCCGGCTGGCGCATGCGCGGCTGCTCGACGATGCGCAGCTGGTGAAGCTGTTCGACGTGCTCGCCGGCCGCTACGCCGACCGGAACGGCGGCTATACCCGCATCATCAAGGCCGGTCCGCGCGCTTCGGACGCGTCGCCGATGGCGATCATCGAGTTCGTCGACCGCGACGTTTCGGCCAAGGGCCAGGATTCGGGCCCGGTGATGACCGACGAGGATTTCGACGAAGCGGCCTGATCCGCTCCGCACGAAGCAATCGAAAGGGCGGTCGCACTCCGGTGCGGCCGCCTTTTCGTATCCATGCCCCGCGCGCATGGCTGTGGCTCCACACGGACATTGTAGCAGCGAAACGATTGCGCGAAAGCGCGGCTCGTTTCGAGGAGGCTATCGTGCAGCACGGTTCGCATCATGGCGGCAACATCGTCCAGGCGCTTGGCGGCGCCGTGGTGATGCTGTGCGTGGTGCCGCTGACCGCGGCGATCTGGGCCGTGGCGCTGGGCGCGATCTGATGCGCACGGAGGGTTCAGGCGGCTGGCTCGCTGCGTTGTTCGCGCTCGCGCCGCTCGCCGTGATGGTTTGGGCGGTGCACGCGACTTCGGGCGTCGGCTTCGCTTGAGCCCGGCGGGCGGGCTGGGTAGAGGGCGCGCCTGACCCCTGCCGGAGAACCCCGTGAGCCGTCCCGCCTATCCCGAAACCCGCCGCGAAGATCTGGTCGAAGAGCATTTCGGGACGAACGTAGCGGACCCGTATCGCTGGCTCGAGAACGACGTCCGCAATGACCCCGAGGTCGCGGCGTGGGTGGCGGCGCAGAACGAAGTCACCGACGCCTGGCTGGCCACGCTGCCCGGGCGCGACTGGTTCCGCGCGCGAATCCGCCAGCTGTTCGACTATGAGCGCTTCGGGCTGCCCGAGAAGAAAGGCGGGCGCTATTTCTACATGCACAATAGCGGGCTTCAGCAGCAGGCGGTGCTGTTCGTGCGTGAGGGGCTGCGCGGCGAGGGCCGCGTGCTGATCGATCCCAACGGCTGGTCGGCGGACGGCGCGACAGCGCTTTCCGAATGGATCCCGTCGGAGAATGGCCGGCACCTGCTCTACGCGATCCAGGACGGCGGGAGCGACTGGCGGACCGCGAAGGTGCTCGACGTCGAGACCGGCAAGGATACCGGCGACACGATCGAGGGGATGAAGTTCACGCTCGCCGCCGCCTGGGCGAAGGACGGCAGCGGCTTCTTCTACTCGCGCTATCCCGAGGTTGCCGAGAAAGAGAAGTTTCAGGCGCTCAACGCGCACCACAAGATCTACTTCCACCGGCTCGGCACGCCGCAATCGGCGGACAGCCTTGTCTACGAGACTCCCGATCATCCGAGCTACAGCCACTACGCGCAGGTGACCGACGACGGCAACTGGCTGGTGATCACCACCAGCGAAGGCACCGACGACCGTTTCGAGATCAGCCTCGCCGACCTGACCCGGCCCGGCTGGCCGGTGCGGACGATCGTCCACGGGCTCAACCATCACTGGAGCCTCGCGGGCAATCGGGGAAATCGCTTTTACTGGACGACGAACCAGCACGCCCCGCGGATGCGCGTGGTGAAAATGGATGTGGGCGCGAGCGAGCATCCCGAGACGCACGAGCTGGTCGCCGAGGACAAGGCGACGCTCGAGGGCGCGGCGATCATCGGGCACGTGCTGGTGGCGAGCTACCTGGTCGACGCGCGCACCGACATCCGCCGCTTCGCGCTCGACGGGACGCCGCTCGAGCCGGTGAAGCTGCCCGGCATCGGCACCGCTTCGGGGTTCGGCGGGCATGCCGACGATCCCGAGACCTTCTTCGCTTTCACCAGCTTCAACGAACCGACGACGATCTATCGCCACAATGTCGCGACGGGCGAGAGCGAGGCATGGGCGGCGCCGAAGCTGCTGTTCGACCCGGCGGACTATGTCGTCGAGCAGCGCTTCTATGCGTCGAAGGACGGGACGCGCGTGCCGATGTTCGTGGTGCACAAGCGGGGCCTCTCCGGCCCTGCGCCGACGCTGCTCTACGCCTATGGCGGGTTCAACATCTCGCTGACTCCGGCCTTCTCCTCGTCGCGGATCGCGTGGATGGAGCAAGGCGGGGTGCTCGCGGTGGCGAACATCCGCGGCGGCGGCGAATATGGGAAGGCGTGGCATGACGGCGGGCGGCTGGCCAACAAGCAGAACAGCTTCGACGACTTCATCGCGGCGGCGGAGTATCTGATCGCGCAGGGGACCACGACGGCGGGACAGCTCGCGATCCAAGGCGGATCGAACGGGGGGCTGCTCGTGGGGGCCGTCACCAACCAGCGCCCCGATCTGTTCGCCGCGGCGCTGCCCGCGGTGGGCGTGATGGATATGCTGCGCTTCGACCGCTGGACCGCGGGGCGATACTGGGTCGACGATTATGGACGCCCGTCCGAGGAGGCGGATTTCCGCAACCTGCTTGGCTATTCGCCCTATCACAATGTGCGGGGCGGGCGGGACTATCCGGCGATCCTCGTCACCACCGCCGACACCGACGACCGCGTGGTGCCGGGACACAGCTTCAAATACACCGCGGCGCTGCAGGCGGCCGCGATCGGCGACAAGCCGCATCTGGCGCGGATCGAGACGCGCGCGGGGCATGGATCGGGCAAGCCCACCGACAAGGTGGTCGAAGAAGCGGCGGATATCTGGGCGTTCGCGGCGGCGTGGACGGGGATGGCGGTGGAGGGCGGAGCAGGCCGAGGGCTGGTTTAGCTCTTTT
>JAEWCK010000161.1 GCA_023390675.1 Pseudomonadota bacterium | reverse complement strand
AGCTGGCGCGAAAGCTCGGCGAGGCGCGCGCGGGCGCTGCGATCCTCGAGCGCAGTGCGCAGGCGCTCGACGGTGGTCTCGAGCCGCCCCATCCGCACCGGCTTGGTGAGGAAGTCGATCGCCCCGGTCTCGAACGCCGAAGTGGCGAATTGCGGATAGGCAGTCGCAAAGACGATCAGCGGCGTCGAGCCGCCGCGCCGGACCAGCTCCTCGACCACGTCGAACCCGTCGATCCGCGGCATCTCGACGTCGAGGAACACGGCATCGGGCGCTAGCGCCGCGATCTGTGACAGCGCCTCCTCGCCACCCGACACCGACGCGACCAGCTCGACATCGGGGATGCGCGCGAGCATATCGCCCAGCCGCTGGAGCGCGAGCGGCTCGTCGTCGCAGAGCAGGACGCGGATCATGGCGCTTCGGCTCCGCGGCTGTGCGGGATCGTGAAGCTGACTTCGAAGCGTCCGTCGGGGGCGAGCCCGCGCGCGAAGCGCATCGCCTCTCCGAAGCGCATCCGCAGCCGCTCCTCGACATTGGCGAGCCCGAGCCCGGTGCCGCGCCGCCCGGCATGCGCGCCCTCGGGCATGGTGTTGGCGATGCTGACGTGCAGCTCGCCCTCGGCGACGCGCGCCGAAATCGTCAGCGTCACGGGCGCATCGGTGGCGGCGACCGCGTGGCGGATGACGTTCTCGACCAGCGGCTGGGTGATCAGGCTCGGCACCAGCGCCGCCGCGGCTTCGGCGTCGAGCTCGGTCGTCACGTGCAGCCGCTCCGCAAAGCGGACCTGCTCGATCGCGAGATAGAGCGACTGGAGCTCGATCTCGCGCGCGAGCGGGATATCGCCGAGCGGATCGAGCGACAGCCCGGCGCGAAGGAAATCGGCGAGATTCTCGACCATCGACTCGGCCGCCTGCGCATCGCCGCGGCCGATCAGCGCAGTGATCGAGTTCAGGGTATTGAACATGAAGTGCGGATTGAGCTGATAGCGCAGCGCGCGCAGCTGCGCCTCGCTTGCGACGCGCTGGAGCTCGCCGATCTGGCGCTCGCGCTCCCGAATGTCCGAGGCCGAAAGGATCGCGAAGACGAGGCAGATCAGCGCCGCATAGGCCCAGAACCAGTTGAACGTGCCCGCGATCATCAGCATCGGGTCGAACACCGAGGTCTCGTAGATCGGTTCGATGAAGAGCTTGAACGAGAAGCGATTGGTGGTGCCGTGGAGAAAACCACCGAAGATCGAAAGCGCGAGGCCCAGTGCGATGCGCGCGCGCCACGACCGATCGCGGGCGCGCCCCTGCAGCCATATCAGGCACAGCGAAATGGCGATCCCGAACGTCGTCGCCAGCGCGCGCGGCGCCAGATAGGACGTGCCCTCGCTCGCGTCGATGACGAGGCGCTGCGCCGTGATGGTGGAGAATTGCGCGATCCAGAACAGCACGACGAAGGCGGCCACCATCGGCCATTCCCCCGCCGCTATGCCTCTGCGCTTGCCCGCCCCGCTCAATTCCATGGCGCGTGGTAGCGCCGCCGGGGCGGAGTCGGAACCGCATCGAGGGACGCCGGTAGCGCTTGGCGGGCGGTTCGTAGCAAGTGGCGCACCTTTCGCGCCCGTTATGCGCTTGCGCGAGCGCCGGTCCAATAGGTCAGGACCGGCGGCGCGGTCCGAAATTGAGGCGGCGCGTGACGTTATAATCGAGCACCGCCATCACGAAATAGGCGGCGAGCTGCTTGAGCCGGGTCCAGGGGCCGGTGCGCGCGCGATAGATTTCGGCGGTGACGCGCTCCGAATCGGCGATCTCGCCATCGATATAGGCGCGGACATGCGCGGCGAAGGCCCGGTCCTCGATCCGCAGCATCAGCTCGAGATTGAGGAACATGCTGCGGATGTCGAAATTGGCCGAGCCGATATGGACGACATCGTCGATGACGTAGAGCTTGGTGTGGAGCTTGGTCGGCTGATATTCGTAAATCTCGACGCGCTTCTTGAGCAGGCCGGCATAAGTGAAATGCGCCGCCCAGAGCGACGCGGTGTGGTCGACTTTGGATGGCAGGACGAGCCGGACGCGTCCGCGCATGCCCGCCTTGTCGAGCCGGCGCAGCATCGCGGGGTTGGGCGCGAAATAGGAGGTGATCAGATCGAGCCGTGCCGAGCGCTGCATGTCGCGCTTGACCACGCGCGCCCACGGCGAAAGCCGCCGCATCGGACCGCCGAGAAGCCAGCGCGTGGTCCCTTCGGGCTCGCTCCACGCGCCGAGCATCCGCCCGAGGCGGCGGAGCGACGGGCGCGGCAACTTGGCCCAGGCCGAGAGCGCGTCGAAATAGCCGACCAGTCGCGCGGCGGCGGGGCCCTCGACAAGCAGGCCGAGATCGCGCCACGCATCCTCTTCGGGGGTGCCGAAATAGCTCGCCTCGATGTTGAACCCGCCGACGATCACGCGCGCCTCGTCGGCGAGCGCAAGCTTCTGGTGGTTCCTGAGCAGATAGCGCCGCCCCCAGCGCGGCACGAAGCGGCACATCTCTACGCCCGCGTCGCGCAGCGGATCGAAGAAGCGGTGGCTCTGGGCATGCTCGCTGCCTAGCCCGTCGACGATCAGGCTGACCTTCACGCCGCGCGCGGCGGCCGCGATCAGCGCCTGCCGCACCGCGGCGCCGGCTTCGTCGTCGACATAGATGTAATAGAGCACGCGCAGCGTGCGCTCGGCCGAGGCGATCAGCGCGAGCAGCGCGTCGAGCCGCTCGGGCCCGTCGGGCAGCATCGTCAGCCGGTTGCCGTCGACCGTGAAGCTCGGTTGGGAAAGCCCGTCCGCCATCGCCGATTGATGCGGAAGCGAGTCGACAAGGGCAAGGGCCGAAGCAGTCACGTACGGTTCCGATCGTTGCAGAAGCGTATCCAACGCGCATCGGGCGATTCGGTTCGCGCACCCGCGAACCTGCCGATTTCCTTGACAATCGAGGGGGGCGTCCTTAAGTCCCGCGCCTTTCCCGGACACCCGAATTTCAAGGAAGCGTAGATGGCGCGCGTCACAGTCGAGGATTGCGTCGACAAGGTTCCCAACCGTTTCGACCTGGTGCTGTTCGCGGCGCAGCGCGCCCGGCAGATCTCGGGCGGCGCCGAGCTGACGATCGACCGCGACCGCGACAAGAACCCGGTGGTGGCGCTTCGCGAGATCGCCGAGGAGACGGTGCGCCCGACCCAGCTCGAGGAATCGGTGGTCTCCAGCCTCCAGCGCGTCCAGATCGACGACGAGGAAGCGCCCGACGAGATCGGCTCGATCGCGGCTTCGGCCGAGGCGCTCCGCCTCACCGCGGCTGCGCCGCCGCGTAACCAGAATCTGGGCGGCGACTACGACGGATAAGACCGTCGCAACGACGAGAAACGAAAAAGGCCGGGAGCGATCCCGGCCTTTTCCTTTTCGCCCGAATCAGTTGTTGCCGCGGCGCTGCATCACGCGCTGGCTGACTGCGTCACGCTCGGCCTTGTCGATCTTGCCGTCGTGATCGGTATCGATCCGGTCGAAACGCTGGCCGGTCGCGGCGCGCATCTCGTCGAGGCTGACATTGCCGTCGCCGTCGGTGTCGGCGCGACCCATCATCCGGCCGCCCATCCCCGCGCCGCGCTCGTCGGCGCCAAGCCTGCCGTCCTTGTTCGCATCGAGCCGGGTGAAGCGCGCCTCGCTCGCCGCGAGCATCTCGTCCTTGCTGGTCGCACCGTCGCCATCGGGGTCGGGGAACAGCGCCGCCATCATCGCATTCATGTCCTGCCCGGCAGCCATGGCGGGTCCGCCGAGCATCACGGCGCCGAACATGGCGCCCGCAAGCAATTTCCTCATCACGCGACTCCTGCTGATCGCCCGCACCGGGCGAGACCTTGTGCGCTCGAGCTGTCGCAGAAGTTTGTCAGTCTTGCCGAGGTTCCGACGCGCGGCCCTTGAACCCCTGCGCGACGACATACCATTCGACCGAGCCCTTGCGGCTGGCGGGCGGCTTGGCGTGCTTCACGCTCGCGAAATTGCGCTTCATCTCGGCGACCAGCGCCGAATCGGCACCGCCGGCGAAGACCTTGGCGACGAACGCGCCGCCGGGCTCCAATGTCTGGATCGCGAAATCGAGCGCGGTCTCGACAAGCCCCATGGTCCTGAGCGCGTCGGTCTGCGCGTGGCCGACGGTATTGGCGGCCATATCCGACACGATCAGATCGGGCGGCCCGCCCAGTTCCTCGATCAGCCGAGCGGGAGCTTCGTCGGCCATAAAATCCATCTGGAGGATCACTGCGCCTTCGATCGGATCGACCGGGAGCAAATCGATGCCGACCACCGCCGCTTTGGGCAATACGCGGCGCACCACCTGCGTCCAGCCGCCGGGCGCGATTCCGAGATCGACGACGCGCTTCGCGCCCTTCAGGAAGCCGAACTTATCGTCCAGCTCGATCAGCTTGTAGGCGGCGCGGCTGCGATAGCCTTCCGCCTTGGCCCTTTTGACGTATGGATCGTTCAACTGCCGCTCGAGCCAGCGCGTCGATTGCGCTGTCCGCCCGCGCGCGGTGCGCACCCGCGTATGCCCGCGCCCGCCGCCCCGGCTCACAGCAGCCGCCCGTTGATCAGCCGGCGCAGAATGCCCTCGCGGATGCCGCGATCGGCGATGCCGAGCCGCTCGGCGGGCCAGAGATCGAGGATCGTCTCGAGGATCGCGCAGCCCGCGACCACCAGATCGGCGCGCTCGCTGCCGATACAGGGGACATGACTGCGCTCGCCGAGCGTCATGCCGGCCAGCCGCTGACTCACGTCGCGCATCGCCGCGGTCGGGACGATCAGCCCGTCGACGACCGAGCGATCATAGGCGGCGAGCTCGAGATGGACGCTGGCGAGGGTGGTCACCGTGCCCGAGGTGCCGAGCAGCCGCGGCGTCCCGCGCGGCGGCTTCAGTCGCTTCGCAAACGGCGCAACGCTTTCGGCGACGCGCGCGCGCATGCCCCTGTAGAGTTCGGCAAGCGCCTCGCGGCTCTCGCCGTGCTTGCCCGCCGCCTCGGTGAGCGAGACCACTCCCCAGGGCGCGCTGTGCCAGTCGAGGATGTTGGGAACGGGTTGCGCCGAATCGACCAGCACCAGCTCGGTCGATCCACCACCGATGTCGAAGACGAGCGCCGGGCCGTCGCCGGGCTCGAGCAGGGCGTGACATCCCAGAACGGCCAGTCTCGCCTCTTCTTCCGCCGTGATGATGTCGAGCGCGATCCCGGTCTCGCGATAGACGCGCTCGATGAAGGCCGGACCATTGGTCGCCTGGCGGCACGCCTCGGTTGCGACCGAGCGCGCGAGCGTCACGTTGCGGCGCTTCAATTTCTCGGCGCAGACCTTGAGCGCCGCGATCGTCCGCTCGATCGCGGCATCGGAGAGCCGGCCGGTAGTGGCGAGCCCCTCGCCGAGCCGGACGATGCGGGAGAAGGCGTCGACCACCGCAAAACCCGATCCCTGCGGACGCGCGATCAGCAGCCGGCAATTGTTGGTGCCGAGATCGAGCGCGGCATAGTGGCGCGGCTCGTTCCAGCGCGGACGGTAGGGCCGCTCGGGTGGCGGCTGGGGCCGGGCGGACGCGGAATTGCGCCCACGGGGCAAATTGGCGGAGCCATCCCCCATCTTCTCAACTCGCTTATGTTCTATCCGTCACGGCGCTTGCGCGCCGCTCGGTGCTTGGAAGCGAGGCTAGCGGGAAGTTATCAACAGGGCAAGCTGCGCTCCCGCGCGGCGTTGACACGCCCGGGCGCGCGCCTTATTCGGCGCGGCCTGCCAGCCATTTGCGCGGCATGATGCCCCGTCGTCTAAAGGTAAGACTACGGACTCTGACTCCGTCAATTGAGGTTCGAATCCTCACGGGGCATCCAGCAGTTTCCCCCTTATTTCGCCCGGCTCTTCATCAGCGGCTGGATACGCGTGCCGAAATTCTCGACGCCCTCGAGGAAATCGTCGAAGGTGAGGAGGACGCCGCCGGTGTTGGGCACCGCGGCCATTTCGTCGAGCATCCGGGCGACGTTTTCGTAGCTGCCGACCAGCGTTCCCATATTGATGTTGACTGCGCCTTCGGGCGCGGCGAGCTGGCGGACGTTGGTGGTGGGGTTGTTCTTGTCGGCCGCGCCCTGCTGCGCGAGCCAGGCGATCGCCTCAAGGTCGACGCCGTCATTGTACGACTTCCACTTGGCCATCGCGGCCTCGTCGGTCTCGTCGGCGATGACCATGACGAGGACGAACACCTTGACGTCGCGCCCGGTCTTGGCGGTCGCGGCGGCGAGGCGCTCGTTGTTGAAGGCGAAGGCGGTCGGCGTGTTGACGCCCTTGCCGAGGCAGAAGGCGTAGTCCGCCCATTTTGCCGAAAAGGCGAGGCCCTCGTCCGACGAGCCGGCGCAGATGATCTTCATCTCGCCCTCGGGCTTCGGGCGAACGCGGCAATCCTCCATCTGGTAATAGTCGCCCTTGAAGTCGCTGACGCCGGTCTCCCACAGCTCACGCAAGATGTGCGCATATTCGCCGAGCATCTGGTAGCGGTTGCGGAAATGCTCGTCGCCCGGCCACAGCCCCATCTGGCTGTATTCGGGGCGCTGCCAACCGGTGATCAGATTGAGCCCGAAGCGGCCGTGGCTGATCGAATCGATCGTGTTGCACATCCGCGCGGCGAAGGCGGGCGGGATCACCAAAGTGGGGCAGGTGGCGTAGATCTTGATCCGCTCGGTGACCGCCGCAAGCCCCGCCATCAGCGTGAAGCTTTCGAGACCGTATTCCCAGAACTCGGTCTTGCCGCCGAAACCCCTGAGCTTGATCATCGAGAGCAGGAAATCGAGCCCGTGCTTTTCGGCCCGGAGCGCGATCTCCTTGTTCATGTCGAAGCTCGGCATGTACTGGGGCGCGTTCTCGCTGATCAGCCAGCCATTGTTGTTGATGGGAACGAAGACGCCGACTTCCATGTGCTAATCCCCCAGAAAAGCCAGAATATGGGCGTTGAAGCCCGCGGGATCGGTCACGTTGCAGGCGTGTCCGCCCCATTGCATCTCGACATGCTGCGCCTGTGGAATCGCTTGCGCAAGCCGCGCCGAACAGGCGGGCGGCACCAGCGTGTCGTCGGCGCTCGACAGCAGCAGCACGGGCACCGCGAGATCGCCGAGCCGGTCGAGCACGTCGAAGGCGCAGGTTGCGAGAATGCGCTGCTCGATCATCGCGGCGGGGAAGGCCGCGACGTGATGCGGCGCCTCGGCTTCGAGCTGCGCGTGATGCTCCGAAATCCATTGCGGCGGGAAGAGGAAGATCGGCTGAGCGTGGACATAGGCGGCGGGCCCCAATGCGCGAAGCAGCGCCAGCCGCGTCGCGAAGCAGCGCGCGGTGTAGGGATCGAGCCGCCCCCACCCATTGACGATGACGAGCCGGTCGACGCGATCGGGCGCTTCGAGCGCGAGGGCGAGCCCGCCCATCCCGCCGATCGCGTGGCCGAGGATCGAGACTCGCGAGATGTCCAGCGCGTCCATCAGCGCGGCCATGTCGTCGCCGATGCTCTCGATCCGCGGCGTGACCGTCGGATCGGAGCGACCGGTACCGCGATGGTCATAGGCGATGACGTGGAAGCGTTCGGCGAGCGCCGCGATGTTGGGCCGCCAGTAATTGGCCGACCCGCCCATCCCCGAGGAAAGGATCAGCGGCTCCCCGCTGCCATGTTCCTCGTAATAGAGCCCGGCGGCGCGCGGCATCAGCCGATATGCGCCACCGAGGCGATCTCGACGAGGCAATCGGGCTTCACCAGATCGCACTTGATGCAGTAGCGCGCGGGCTTCGCGCCCGGGAAATATTCGGCATAGACCGCATTGAACGCGGCATAGTCGCCGAGGTCCTTGAGGAAGATGTGATTCATCGCGACGTCGGCCATGCTCGCGCCGGCGGCCTCGAGCGTGGTCTTGATGACCTCGAGCACGTGGCGCGTCTGCGCCGCGGCATCGCCGACGTGGAGCACCGCGCCGCCTTCGCCCAAGGCGAGCACGCCCGAGACATAGACGGTATTCCCCGCCCTGGCGCCGGCCGAATAGGGTGCGATGGGCGTGGGGAATTGCGGCGGATTGATCGGTTCGAAGGGCATCGTGTCACTCCCTGGGCAATTGGCCGAAGCTGCCGCAGAAATCGGCGGTGGTGGAGACCCAGCCGAAGAATTTCTCGACATTGTAGACGGTGGCTTCCTGCATCATCGGAGGTCCCAGATGATGCGTAGCGTCTTCGAGCATCACCCCGAAATATTCGAGGTGGAAGCCGTCGCGGAGCGTGCTCTCGACGCAGACATTGGTGGCGATGCCGACGAAGACGATGTTGCGGATACCGCGTGCGCGCAGCGTCGAATCGAGCTGCGAGTTGAAGAAGGCCGAATAGCGGGTCTTGTGAAGCGTGATGTCTCCGGGCTGGGGCTTCAACGCTTCGACGAGGTCGTAGTCCCATCCGCCGCGGGCGAGGAGTTGCCCCTTGAGCTCGGGCTTCGCGCGCATCGTCTTCAGCGCATTGGACTTGTGCCAGTTGGGCGATCCCGGGCCGCCCGCCTCGACATAATCGGGGTCCCAGCCGTTCTGGAGATAGATCACGGTCACCCCCGCGGCGCGCGCGGTATCGAGCACCGAAGCGATCTTGCCGATCGTGCCGGCGGCGCCCGTGATGTCGAACCCCGCCAGATCGACATATCCGCCGGGCGAGGCATAGGCATTCTGCATGTCGATCACGACGATCGCGGTCTCGTCCGCATTCACGCGGATCGGCTCGGGGCGCGCGGGGAGGGTGACGATGCGGGGGCCGCTCAAGTCGCGGCCTACGCCAGGCTCTATTGGGGGCTCGCCCGTCATTTGCGCGAGTGTTCCCGAGAAACCGGGGCTGCGCAAGAAGCTAGCTGGCCTCGGCGAGAAGCGCGGTAGCTTCGGGTCCGGTCCAGTCGAGGTCGCCGGTGACGCGCCACACTTCCTTGCCCGCCGAATCGTAGAGGATCGTGGTGGGCAGGTTTACGTTCTGGTTTACACTGAAGGCCGTGTCCGGATCGGTCCAGGGCTCGAGGTGCCTGAAGCCGGCCTTGGCGAGCCAGGGGGTGACGACTTCCTTGCCCTTCAGATCTTGGCTCAGGGTTATCACTTTGATTTGATTGTTCTTTTTCCCCGCGAGCGCATCAAGGGTGGGCATTTCCTTGACGCAGGGGATGCACCAGGTCGCCCAGAGGTTGAGCAGCACCGGCTTGCCCCTGAACGCGGCGAGGCTGGTCCGCTTGCCTTCGGGATCGAGGAACTGCGTGCCGGGCGCGGCTTCCCCCTTATGGCTGCGCTCGAGGTGCTCGAGCTTCACCGGGGCATGGGATTGCTTTGCTTGGCTTCCGGGCTGGGATTGCCTATCGCAACCGCCGATCAGGGCAGCGCCCAGGAGGAGAAGACCGATCGCCGAGCGCAAGGACAGCTCCAATGCCATGTGGGGAGGGCGCTTCGCCGAAGGCCCGTCCGCGGTGATGCGCGAGATAAACGCCTCGATCCCCTTCGACAAGCGGATGTGGCGGCAGGATCTGCGCGGGAGCAAGGCGCATGCGGCCATGCTGGGCGCGCAGGGGATCGTATCCGCGGAAGACGCGGCGGCGATCGCGGCGGGGCTCGACCAGGTGGCGGCCGCGTTCGAGGCGAACGGCGTGCCCGAGGACCTGGCCCTGGAGGACATCCACATGCTCGCCGAGAGCCGGCTGTCGGACGCGATCGGCCCGGCGGCGGGGAGGCTGCACACCGCACGCTCGCGCAACGACCAGGTCGCGACCGATTTCCGGCTGTGGGTGCGCGACGCGATCGACGAGGCCGATGCGGCGCTCGGCGCATTGCAGGACGCGCTGCTGAATCGTGCGGAAGAGCATGCCGGGAGCGTGATGCCGGGCTTCACGCATCTGCAGAGCGCGCAGCCGGTGACGCTCGGGCATCATCTGATGGCCTATTTCGAGATGTTCGCGCGCGACCGCTCGCGGCTCCGCGACGCGCGCGCGCGGATGAACCTGTGCCCGCTCGGGTCGGCGGCGCTTGCCGGGACCGGCTTTCCGCTCGACCGCGAGGCGACGGCAAGGGCGCTCGGCTTCGACGGACCGACGCGCAACTCGCTCGATTCGGTCTCCGACCGCGACTTCGCGATCGAATATCTGACCGCAGCGGCGCAATGCAGCCTGCATCTGAGCCGGCTGGCCGAGGAATTCGTGATCTGGGCGAGCCAGCCCTTCGGCTTCGTCAGCCTGTCCGACCAATGGTCGACGGGCAGCTCGATCATGCCGCAGAAGCGCAACCCCGATGCGGCCGAGCTGGTGCGCGGGCATAGCGGGCGGATCGCGGGCGCGCTCGTCAGCCTGATGATCACGATGAAGGGGCTGCCGCTCGCGTATTCGAAGGACATGCAGGACGACAAGCCGCCGGTGTTCGAGGCGCACGACCTGCTCGCCTTGAGCATCGCGGCGATGACCGGGATGGTCGAGAGCGCGAACTTTCGCACGGACAGGATGCGCGCGCTCGCTGAGAGCGGCTTCTCGACCGCGACCGACCTTGCCGACTGGCTGGTGCGCGAGGGCGGCGTACCGTTCCGCGAGGCGCACCACATCACCGGGCGCGCGGTGGCGGCGGCGGAAGCGGGCGGAATCAGGCTCGATCAGTTATCGATCGATGCGCTCAAGGAAATCGACGCACGGATCGACGAACGGGTATATGACGTTCTGAGCGTCGATGCTTCGGTATCGAGCCGGACGAGCTTCGGCGGAACGGCGCCGGTGCGGGTGCACGCGGCGATCGCGGCGGCCCGCAAGGTGCGCGAGGAGGAAAAGCGATGAAGCGGCTGGTGGTGGTGGCAGGGCTGATGCTCGCGGGCTGCGGTGCGCGCGAGGAGCTCAAACCCGCGCCCGGCGCGGCGCTGCCCCCCGCACCCTATGGTGCGGCGGCCACGCCCACGCCGGGCGATCTGCTCCAGCCGCCGGTGCAGACCCGCCCGGCGCGTAGCGACGACCTCATCGAAAGCAGCGACGAGCGCCGCAGCGACAAATACGACCTGCCGCCGTCCAACTGATCCAGGAATTGCAGTGACCGAATTTTCGCTGATCGGCGGCGAGTTGCACGCCGAGAACGTTCCGCTGTCCCGCATCGCCGAGGCCGTGGGGACTCCCGTCTATGTCTATTCGACCGCGGCCTTCCAGCGCTTCGCGCGCGACTTCCGCGAAGGGCTGAAGCCGGTCGGGCGCCACCATGTCGCCTTTGCCGTCAAAGCCAATCCGAACCTCGCCGTGCTGCGCCTGCTCGCCAACGAAGGCTATGGCGCCGACGTCGTCTCGGGCGGCGAGCTGGCGCGCGCGCTGGCTGCCGGCATCCCGGCGAAGGACGTGGTCTTCTCGGGCGTCGGCAAGACGCGCAAGGAGCTGGCGCAGGCGCTCGATGCGGGGATCGGCCAGTTCAACCTCGAGCTCGAGGAAGAAGGCGTGGTGCTCGCGGGAATCGCGCATGCCAGGGGCATGACCGCCCCGGCCGCATTGCGCGTCAATCCCGACGTCGATGCGGGCACCCACGAGAAGATCTCGACCGGCAAGGCCGAAAACAAGTTCGGGCTGCCGATCGACCAGGCACCCGCGATCTTCGATCGGCTGGCGAAGCTCGACGGGATCGATCTGCGCGGCGTAGCAGTGCATATCGGCAGCCAGCTGCTCGGGCTCGACCCGCTCGAGGCGGCGTTCGAACGCGTCGGCAGGCTGGTGGCCGAGCTGCGCGCGGCGGGGCACCAGATCACGCATGTCGATCTCGGCGGCGGGCTGGGCGTCCCGTACAAGCCCGGCGACGCGCCGCCGACTGCGCAGGCCTTCGGCGAGATGGTCGCGCGCGTGACGAGGGGCTGGGACGTCGAGCTGATGTTCGAGCCGGGCCGGGTGATCTCGGCCAATGCCGGGGTGCTGCTGACCGAAGTGCTGTGGGTCAAGCCCGGCGTGACCAATCCCTGGGTGGTGGTCGACGCGGCGATGAACGACCTCGCGCGCGTCGCGCTCTATGATGCATATCACGGCTTCGCGGCGGTGAAGCCCAGCGGCGAGACTTTCGTCGCGAACGTCGCCGGGCCGGTGTGCGAGAGCAGCGACGTGTTCCTCAAGAACCGCGAAGTCGACAAGGTGGCGGGCGGCGACCTGGCGGTGCTGCTGAGCGGCGGCGCGTACGGCGCGACGATGGCCTCGACCTACAACAGCCGCGCCTTGGTGCCCGAAGTGCTCGTCTCGGGCGATCGGTTCGAAGTCGTGGCGGAGCGCATCTCGGCCGAGACGATCATGGCCGAGGAGCACGTGCCGGACTGGCTGAAATGACGCTCGCCGCCCTGCCGATCTTCGTGAAGCTGGCGGGGCGGCCGGTCATATTGGTGGGCGAGGGCGAGGCGGCGGACGCCAAGCGGCGGCTGCTCGAACGCGCGGGCGCAGCGATCGTCGGCGCGGAGGCGCAAGCGAGCCTCGCGATCGTCGCGCAGCCCGATCCCGAACCCGTGGTCGCCCAGCTGCGTTCTCGCGGCGTGCTGGTGAACACCGTCGACCGCCCCGATCTCTGCGACTTCACGCTCCCCGCGATCGTCGAGCGCGATCCGGTGCTGGTGGCGGTGGGGACCGGCGGGGTTTCGGCGGGGCTCGCGGCGGCGCTGCGCCAGCGGCTCGAGGCCGAGCTTCCCGCCGATCTGGGCGCGATCGCGCGCGCGCTCGAGGCTGCGAAGCCGGCGCTACGCGAGCG
>JAEWCK010000050.1 GCA_023390675.1 Pseudomonadota bacterium | reverse complement strand
GCTACGCGCTGCGCGCCGCTCCTTGCCGGACGAACCCGACAGGGCAATCACGGCCGTTGCCGGAACTGAATACGGACCCTTGGCGGGGGCGGGGGAGCGCGGCTAGGGGTTGCGGATGCCCGAACTACCCGAAGTCGAGACCACCGTGCGCGGGCTCGAGCCCGTGCTCGACGGCGACGTGATCGAGCGCGTGACGCTGCGGCGCGGGGACCTCAGGCGGCCATTCCCGCCCGACCTGGGGCAGCGGCTGACCGGGGCGCGGGTGACCGGGCTCGGGCGGCGGGCGAAATACGGGCTGATCGACACGAATCGCGGCGACACGCTCGTCTTCCATCTCGGCATGTCAGGGCGGTGGCGGATCGACCCCGACGAGTTGGGCAAGCACGACCATTTCGTGATCGAGACCGCGAAGCACCGGCTCGCGCTCAACGACCCGCGGCGCTTCGGCTCGCTCGACCTCGTGCCGACAGAGGGGCTGGCCGAGTGGCCGCCCTTCGCGGCGCTGGGGCCCGAGCCGCTGGGACCCGATTTCACGGCGGCGCATCTGGCGAAGGCGTTCAAGGACCGGGTGGCGCCGGTGAAGGCGCTGCTGCTCGACCAGCGCGTGGTGGCGGGGCTGGGCAACATCTATGTGTGCGAGGCGCTGTACCTCGCGCGGATCGCGCCGACGCGCGCGGCGGGGACGATTACCAGGTCGCGGCTGGAGAGACTGGTCGTCGCGGTGCACGACGTGCTCGACGCGGCGATTCGTGCGGGCGGGTCGACCTTGCGCGATTATGCGCGGCCCGATGGCGAGCTCGGTTATTTCGCCAAGGAATGGCGGGTGTACGGGCGCGAGGGGGAACCTTGCGAATGCGGCGGGACGGTCGAGCGGCGAATCGATTCGGGGCGATCGACCTTCTGGTGCCCCAGGTGCCAGAAGTGATTGACCCGAATCGCCTGTAACGCTAAGGGGCCCGTCTTTCCGGGCGTGGGGACAAGTCCCGCGCCCTTCCAGTTTACAGGCAGGAACGAGACGGCATGGCGAATACGCCGCAAGCGAAGAAGCGTATCCGGCGGAACGACCGCCGCGCGGAGATCAACGGCAACCGCGTGAGCCGCATCCGCACCTTCGTCAAGAAGGTCGAATCGGCGCTCGAATCGGGCGACAAGGCAGCGGCTACCGCCGCGCTCGCCGCAGTGCAGCCCGAGCTGGCGCGCGGCGTCGCCAAGGGCGTGTTCCACAAGAACACCGCGAGCCGCAAGTTCGCGCGTCTCAACAAGCGCGTCGAAGCGCTGGCGTAATCGTCATTTTTCCGTAACGATCGCCCCGCCGGAGCTGCTTCGGCGGGGTTTTTCGCGTCTGCAGCGGGGATTTGGCGGGCAAAAACTGTCACATCGCCGTAACCCACGGAAAAGCACGAGTCGCGCGATTTTGCAGGCTAACTTTAGTTAAAATGCTTTGGATTCAATGGCCTGATTCAGCAACGCCGCAGAAATGCGTGGGTTCTGACGAGTCAACTAAACTATTTCAGATTCTTTACGTCCAAAGCCCTTGATCGACTCGAAATTCGGTTCCTAAAACAGCCCTCCCGGCCGCATTGTCCGCTGGGATTTTATCGAAGTCCCGCGCGCGGGCACCGGGGTAGCCCGGCTGCACGGGACCTCATGTCGGAGCAAAGATCGGCGCGGAAAGCAGACCGCTTTCCGCGAAGGAGGGGTGCGTCACGGTGACTCAGGTGCAGGCCTTGGAGCGGGACGGAGTGGAAGCTGCGGTAGTGAAAGCGTGGACGCATGTGCGCGGCAATTTGCGGCGATCTGCGGGCCAGCGCCTGTTCGACCAATGGCTGAAGCCCATCGTCCTGATCGAGGAGAGCACGCCTGAGGCGGTGCGGCTCGGCCTGCCTTCGGCGTTCATGACGCAGTGGGTGAAGAATCACTATGCCGAGCGGCTGCTGCTCGAGTTCCGCGGGCAGCTGCCGGGCGTGAGCAGCGTCTCGATCGAGACGCTCGCGGTCGAGCCCAAGCGCGTTCTCAAGGCGGCGCCGGCGCAGCTGCCGGCCGCGGCGCCGGTCGAGCGCCCGCTGTTCGACGCGCGCTTCACGTTCGAGCGCTTCGTCACCGATGCGACGAATCGCGTCGCGTGCAACGCCGCCAAGGCGATGGCCGAGCCTGGCGCGCCGCGGTTCAGCCCGCTCTACCTCCACGCCGGCACCGGGCAGGGCAAGACGCACCTGATGCACGCCATCGGGCACGCCTTCCTCGAGGCCAATCCGGACGCGACCGCGATCTATGTGACCGCCGAGCGCTTCATGTTCGAGTTCGTGCAAGCCTTGCGCGCCAAGGACACGATCGCATTCAAGACGCGGCTGCGCAGCGTCGACCTGCTGATGATCGACGATCTGCAGTTCGTCGGCGGCAAGGGCGATTCGACACAGGAAGAAGTGTTCCACACAGTCAACGAGTTCATGGGCTCGGGCAAAAGGCTGGTGCTCGCCGCGGACCGCGCGCCGCAGGCGCTGGAGGGCTTCGAGACGCGGCTGCAGGGGCGACTGTCCTCGGGGCTGGTCGCGGACATCAAGCCCGCCGAGCTCGAGCTCCGCCGCGCGATCGTCGCGCGCAAGCTGCAGGACATGCCCGCGGTCGACATGCCGCACGAAGTGATGGACCTGCTCGCGGCGCGAATCACCTCGAACGTCCGCGAGCTGGAAGGCGCGCTCAATCGGCTGGTGGCCTATGCCAACCTCTCGAACGAGACGATCACGATCGACTTCGCGACCAACGTGCTCGGCGAAGTGCTGCGCAGCGTCCAGCGCCGGATCACGATCGACGAGATCCAGCGCGCGGTCTCGGCGCATTTCGAAGTCAAGCAGATCGACCTGATCTCCGAGCGCCGCGCGGTGGCGATCGCGCGCCCGCGCCAGATCGCGATGTATCTCGCCAAGCGGCTGACGACGCGCTCGCTCCCCGAGATCGGACGCAAGTTCGGCAATCGCGACCACTCGACCGTGATCCACGCAGTCAAGCGGATCGAGGAGCTGCGCGGCCGCGATGTCGAGATCGACGCGGCGGTGCGCACGCTGATGCGGACGCTGGAGGGCTAGAGTTCCCACCCACCGGGTGGGGCAGGGTGGAGGAGATGAGAGCGGGGCAACGCTGTGGTCACGCCTCCACCCTGATC
>JAEWCK010000020.1 GCA_023390675.1 Pseudomonadota bacterium | reverse complement strand
GCGAATATCGCTGGCGGCGGGTTGCGCTTCCCGGCCAGCCCTATTCGCCCGTCGCCGATGCGCATGCCCAGGCCGCAGGGCGGATGCAGGGCTCCGACCCCTTCCGCCGCGCGCTCGCCGGAGTCGTCGGTCCGGGCACGACGATGGTGGTGATCCCCGATTCGCTCGGCCTCGGCGGCACCCCCGCGCCCGCGGCGCAGATGGCGGTGCTGCAGGAGGAGCCCGCGGTCGACGACTGGCTTCAGGACGGCAGCGTTACCAGCACGCGTTAAGCCCAGCTTCGCAACCACCATAGCCCGATTGGCGTTGACCCGCATGTCTATTGCGGTGCAGCAACGATCCATGGCCAGCCGAGCAATCGCGAACAACCCCGACATCCGCTTCCTGGGCAAGCTGCTCGGCGACGTGATCCGCGCCTATGGCGGCGAGGCGCTGTTCAAGCGGATCGAATATATTCGCTCGACTTCGGTCGATCGCGCACGCGGCGTCGCGGGCGCGAGCGCGGTCGATCGCGGGCTCGATCGGCTGAGCCTCGACGAGACGCTCGATTTCACGCGCGGCTTCATGCTCTTCTCGATGCTCGCCAATCTCGCCGAGGACCGGCAGGGCGTCGAGGTCGAGAAGGACGCCGATGTCGCCGCGGCGATCCGCCGGCTCGAAGCCGAGGGGATCGGGCGCGATCAGGTGGTGGCGCTGCTCGATCACGCGCTGATCGTCCCCGTGCTCACTGCGCACCCCACCGAAGTCCGCCGCAAGTCGATGATCGACCACAAGAACCGTGTCGCCGAGCTGATGGCGCTCAAGGATCTCGGCCTGGCGGAGACCGAGGATGGCGACAGGATCGACGAGGCGATCCTGCGCCAGATCGCCTTGCTCTGGCAGACGCGCGTGCTGCGCCGCGAGAAACTGGGCGTCGCCGACGAGGTCCAGACCGCGCTCTCTTATCTGCGCGACATATTCCTCCCCGTGATGCCCGCGCTCTATGCGCGCTGGGACCGCGCGCTCGGCGAACGCGCGCCTTCATTCCTCCGCGCCGGCAGCTGGATCGGCGGCGACCGCGACGGCAATCCCTTCGTCACCGCCGATTCGCTCCGGCTCGCGCTCGCGCGCTCGGCCGAAGCGGTGCTCGGCTATTATCTCGACGCGGTCCATGCGCTCGGCGCCGAACTCTCGATCTCGACCGAGCATGTGAAGGTCAGTGAGGCGCTGTTGAAGCTCGCCGAATCGAGCCATGACGAGGCGCGCAGCCGCGAGGACGAGCCCTATCGCCGCGCGCTTTCTGGCGTCTATGCCCGGCTCTCCGCCACGCACGAGAAGCTCACCGGCAAGCCCGCCCCGCGCCCGGCGCCGCTCGCCGCCGAGCCCTATGCCGATCCGTCCGAGCTGCGCGAGGAACTGGCGACGATCGCGCGCGCGCTCGCGGAGGAGGGCGACGGCCCGCTCGCGACCGGCGGCGCTCTCGGCCGGCTGATCCGCGCGGTCGAGACCTTCGGCTTCCATCTCGCCACGCTCGACATGCGCCAGAACAGCGCGGTCCACGAGCGCGTGATCGCCGAATTGCTCAGGGCCGGCGGCCTGTGCGACGATTATGCTGCGCTGGACGAGGACGAACGCGTCGAACTGCTCCGCCGCGAGCTCGGCAATCTGCGCCCGCTCACCAGCCCCTATGCCGATTATTCGGAGGAGACCGCCTCCGAGCTCGCGATCGTCCGCGCCGCGGCGGAGGCGCACGGCCAGTATGGCCGCCAGTGCATCACCCACTACATCGTCTCGATGGCGCAGTCGGTCTCCGACCTGCTCGAAGTCCATATCCTGCTCAAGGAAGCCGGGCTCTACATTCCGGGCGACGAGCCCCAGGCGCACGTCATGGCGATCCCGCTGTTCGAGACGATCGCCGATCTGGAGGGCGCGCCCGCGATCATGGAGCGCTGGTTCGGCCTTCCCGAAATCGCCGCGATCGCTGCGGCGCGCGGGCATCAGGAAGTGATGATCGGCTATTCGGATTCGAACAAGGACGGCGGCTACCTCACCTCGACCTGGCAGCTCTCGCGCGGTTCGACGGCGCTCAAGGCCGTGTTCGAGAAGGCCAGGATCCAGATGCAGCTGTTCCACGGCCGCGGCGGCGCGGTCGGGCGCGGCGGCGGCTCCTCCTTTGCCGCGATCCTCGCCCAGCCCAAGGGCACGGTGCAGGGCCGCATCCGCGTCACCGAGCAAGGCGAGATCATTGCCGCGAAGTACGGCACCCGCGAAAGCGCGATGACCAATCTGGAGGCGATGGCCTCTGCAACGCTCCTCGCCAGTCTCGAGCCCGAAAAGCTCGGCGAGGCGGATGCCGCGCGCTTCGCTGCGGCGATGGATCAGCTCTCGGACACCGCGTTCAAGGCCTATCGCGGCCTGGTCTACGAGACCGAGGGTTTCCGCACCTTCTTCCGCCAGGCCACGCCGATCGCCGAGATCGCCGGCCTCAAGATCGGCTCGCGCCCCGCCTCCCGCAAGAAATCGGACGCCATCGAGGATCTGCGCGCGATTCCCTGGGTGTTCAGCTGGGCGCAGGCGCGGATCATGCTGCCGGGCTGGTACGGCGTCGGCCAAGCGCTCGAGGCGTTCGAGGACAAGGGGCTCCTGCGCGAGATGGCCACGGCCTGGCCGCTCTTCGCCTCGACGCTCGCCAATATGGAGCAGGTGCTCGCCAAGTCCGACATGGAGATTGCCACGGCCTATGCCGCGCTGGTCGAGGATTCCGGACTGCGCGACACGATTTTCGGCCGCATCCGCGAGGGCTGGGACAAGACACATGACGGCCTGCTCCAGATCACCCGCCAGACCCGCCTGCTCGAAAAGCATCCCGGGCTGGAGACATCGATCCTGCTCCGCCTCCCCTATATCGAGCCGCTCAACCTCCTCCAGATCGAGCTCCTCAAGCGCCACCGCGCCGGCGAGGAAGACCCCCGCATCGGCGAAGGCATTCTCCTCTCGATCAATGCGATCGCGACGGCGCTCAGGAACAGCGGCTAGGCGAGGAACGGCGCCGCTGCTTCGGCCGGCACGCGGATCAGCCTGCCCGACGCCCGGTCGATGATCGCCGAGGTCGTCTTCGCCTCGACTCGAATTTTGCCGTCCGCCCCGGTGAACTTCATGTGCCGGTCGAACCGTGCCCCGCGCGGCGGCTCGCTTACCCACGTCTCGGCAGTCACTGTCTCGCCCTCGGCAACGTTGCCGCGATAATCGATCTCGTGCCGCGTCACGACCCAGATATAGGCGTCGCGATGCGCTGCCGGCGCGATCGCCATCCAGTGCGCCACCGCCACGTCCTGGATCCACTTGACCCACACCGCATTGTTGACGTGCCCGAGCACGTCGATGTCCTCGGGGCCTGCGGTGATTTCGGTGGTGTAGGACGCCATTGGCTCTCCCGCGCTTAACCAGCTTTCGGAAGCCAGCCTTCATATGCGCGGGCGCATAGCGCAACCATGTTCTTCGGCCGCTATTCGCGCATATTCCGCAGCCGCTGGGCGGCCTTGCTCTGGGCGGCCGGCATCGTCTGGACCGCCATCGAGGTGGTCGGCGTCGACACGACGCACGCCAGGCCCGACGCGCAGTCGAACAGCGCCTTCATTGACGCGACCGGCGCGCCGGTGACCGATCAGGACATCGCCGTCCTCAAGAACTTCATCGGCGAATAGCGCTGCAGGCGAGTGGCGGCCGGCCGGGCAGGCTCAGCGTCATCGCGTCGCCCTTGCCCGCAAAGGTCGTCCGCCCGTCCGAATAGCGGATGCCCGAGGCCATGCGCTGCTGCCTCAGCGTCACCGATTTGCCCGCGCGCACGATCGTCACCGTCGCGTTGTCAGGATCGAAATTGGCGGTGAAACGCGATCCGTCGAAACAGCGGAAGCGCGCGGTCGAGCGATTGTCGACCGTCGGCTGCGGCGCAGGCGCGGCCCCGCCCGGCCGCGGCTTGATGGTCGTCTCGCGGATGTGCCATTTCTTCTGCTCGGCCGTGGCGCCGTCCACGTCGGCGGTACGATGCAGGATCACGTCGCCGCGCATGTTGAATGCCCGGTTGCCCTCCTTCAGCCGGCCATAGACCTGCACCGGCACGGTCACGTAGCGCTGCCCCGCCCCCGCATCGACATCGCCCGGAGCGCCGATCTGGGCGTGATATTCGCGATACTTTGCGAAGCTCGCGGCGAACGCTCCGGCGCTCATTCCTGCCGCCCCCGGCTCCCACAGCTTGTACGCCTCGCCATATTTGCCCGCCTCGAGCAGCGCATAATAGGTCTGGACGACATTGGCCGCGCCCTGCGCGCTGTCCTCGGTGAAGGGCGCCTCGCTCACCGGTGTCATGTCGTTGTCGAGTCCGCCCGGCGTCCCTGGTGCGGCGGGTTCGACCGGCGGCAAGGGCGCGGCGGTGTCGGTGGGCGCGGGGCTCGCCATCCCCGCATTTTCGGGCCCGGTCGCGCCGTTGTCGGCGGGGGGCTGGGTCGAGCAGGCTGCAAGCGCGAGCAGCGCAAAGGGAGTTAGGCGCATCGGAATCCTCGTGGGGCAGGAGCGTAACGAACGCCTGCCGCGATGCGCCCGTTCCTTCAATCCTCGAGCGGCCGGTTCCCCACGAAGCCGAGCCGAGTGACGCCCGCGCGCTTCACCATCGCGAGCACCTGGTCGAACCGCTCGTAGCGCGCCTCGGGATCGGTCGCGAGGTGGAGCGGCGCCCCGGCCTTTAGCAGTCCCGCGAGCCGCCCCGGCAATTCGGCGTCGCCGATCCGCGCCCCGTCCCAGGCAAGGCCGCCCGCTCGATCGATCGACAGCAGCTGGGGCGGTGCCGGATCGCCCGGCCCCCGCGTGCTCACCGGCAAGTCGATCGGCACCTTATGCGTCGCGCTCGGCAGCGGCAGGTTGATCACGACGCGCAG
>JAEWCK010000004.1 GCA_023390675.1 Pseudomonadota bacterium | reverse complement strand
CTCCATCCGGCTCCACGCGAACTCGGCGATCCGCACCACGTTGAAGCCGGTCGCCTGCATCAGCTGGAGATCGGTCTCCCAGCGCGCCTCGGGCCATTGCTCGGGATACCAGGCGACGCCCACCGCGACCGCCGGCTTGTCGGCGAAGGCCGTCGCGCGCTCCGGAAAGCGCGTCTGCGCGAGCGCGGCGGGCGCGCCTGCGCCGAGCGCCATCGCCAGCAAAGCCAGTCCTGCCCAGCGCGCCATCCCTACCTCTTCCTTCGATTTCTTTCGCTCCTGACGATGCGAGCAGAAATCCGCAATGCCAAGCCCAATTATCGTTTTATATGATTTTACCCGCTGCTATCGTGGCGCCAACGACGGAAAAAGGAGAGGGCAATGCGACGCATCGGACATTGGCTGGCGGGGTGCGCGCTGGTGTTGCCGGCGGCCGGAGCTTCCGCGCAGGACGCCCGGCGGCAGGAGGCCGCGGCGCCCGGCGATCCCACGCCCGAGGCGTTCCGCAATCCGCCGCCCGACGACCGTCCCGGCACCTTCTACCACTGGATGAACGGCAATGTGACCGCGGCCGGGCTCGATTCGGATCTGACTGCGATGCGCGACGTCGGGATCGGCGGCGTGCTGATGTTCGACGGCAGCAGCGACGTGCCCAAGGGTCCGGTCGATTACGGCAGCCCCGAATGGCTCGCGCTGATGACGCACATGATGGCCAAGGCCGACGAGCTCGGCATCGAGGTGGGGCTGCACAATGCCCCGGGCTGGTCGTCCTCGGGCGGGCCGTGGATCACCCCCGATCGCTCGATGCAGCAGATCGTCTGGACCGAGACCACCGTCGCGGGCGGCAAGCCGCTGACGGTCAAGCTGCCGCAGCCCTACACGAAGCTCGATTACTACCGCGATGCCGCGGTGCTCGCTTTCCCCGCGAGCGCGGGCGACGAGAGCGTCTATCGCGACGCGGTCGCCTCGATGCGCGCCGCGGGCGACGTCGCTCCGGCCACGCTCACCGATCGCGACTTGCACAGCACGGTCGAGATCAGCCCGGCCGCGCCGTTGGTCGTCTCGATGAAGGCGCCGTTCACCGCGCAATCGGTGACGCTCTACAGCGACGCCGAGTCGGGCCCGTTCACCGCCACGATCGAATCCTCGGACGACGGCAAGACGTGGACGAAGGTCGGCCAGCTCACGGCGCTCGCGCAGCACGAGCGCGGGATCGAGGCGCCCGGCTCGATCAATTTCGCGCCCGTCACGGCGCGTCATTTCCGCATCACGCCCAAAGGCAAGCTTCGGCTCGCCGAGGCCTTGTTCTACGCCACGCCGCGGATCGACGGCTGGGAGGTGAAGGGCGAGCATATGTTCCGCATGGCGCCCGCGGTCGAGCCGCACCCGAGCGATCTGCGCGCCGGCGACGCGATCGATCCGGCGCAGGTGATCGACCTGACGAGCAAGCTCGACGGCACCGGCACGCTGCGCTGGAGCCCGCCGGCGGGCCGCTGGACCGTGCTGCGCTTCGGCCACACCACCACCGCGCATCTGAACGTCGCGGCATCGGATTCGGGGCGTGGGCTCGAAGTCGACAAGTTCGATCCCGACGCAGTCGATTTCCAGTTCGAGAGCAGCGTCGGGCGGCTCGCCGCCGCTTCGGGCAAGTATCTCGGCAAGTCGTTCGGCATGCTGATCATCGACAGCTACGAGGCCGGGCTGCAGAACTGGACCGCGCGCCTTCCCGAGTTCTTCGAGGCGCGCGCGGGCTATCCGATCACTGCCTGGCTCCCCGCGCTGACCGGGCGGATCGTCGGCGATCTCGACAAGTCCGAACGCTTCCTGTTCGATTTCCGCCACACGCTCGCGGGGCTGATGGCCGACAATTATTATGGCCGGATGCAGGCCCGCGCCAATGCGATCGGGCTCAAATTCTATGCCGAGGGCTATGGTCCGGGGCCGTTCGATTCGCTGCAGATCGCGGGGCGCACGCAGGTGCCGACCAGCGAATTCTGGACGCGCACGCCGTGGACCGACAATCGCACGATCAAGATGGTCTCGTCCGCCGCGCATGTTTACGGGAAACAGGTGGTCGCCGCGGAGAGCTTCACCGGCGAGGCCGAGACCAGCCGCTGGCAGGACTATCCCTATTCGATGAAGACGCTCGGCGACCAGATGTTCGCGCAGGGGCTCAACCACGTCGTCTTCCACCGCTATGCGCACCAGCCCGATCCGAACGCGGTGCCGGGGATGACGATGGGCCCGTGGGGGATCAATCTCGAGCGTTCGAACACCTGGTTCGCGCAGGCCAAGCCGTGGATGCAGTACCTCGCGCGCAGTCAGTATCTGCTCCGGCAGGGCCATTACGTCGCCGACATCCTGTACTTCACCGGCGAGGAGACGCCGTACCAGGCCGAATATGTCCGCCCCGACGTCTCGCCGGACGCCAATCCGAAGATCGGGCAATATTTCGATCCGCAGGTACCGCCCGACTATAATTACGACCTCGTCAATGCCGAGGTGCTGCTGACGCGCGCCAGTGTGAAGAACGGGCGGATCGTGCTGCCGAACGGCGCCGAATATCGCCTGCTCGTGCTCCCCGCGACACTTTCGAGCATGACGCCCGCGCTCGCCGCGAAGCTGCATTCGCTGGTCGAGCAGGGCGCGGCGATCCTCGGCCCCCGGCCGGTCCATTCGATGACGATGAGCGGCGAGGACGATTTCCGTTCCGCGACCGAGGCGCTGTGGGGCGGCGGCGCCGCGCCGCACAAGGTAGGCGCGGGGATGGTTTTCCCCGCGGGCAGCGTCAGCGACGCCGTGACTGCGCTCGACATCGCCCCCGACGCGCATTGCCGCACCCAGTCGCCCGACGGCCAGACGGTGTGGCTCCACCGCAAGCTGGCGACGCGCGACCTGTATTTCGTCGCCAACCGCCAGCGCCGCGCCGAGACCGTGACCTGCACCTTCCGCGTCGCCGATGCCGCGCCCGAATTGTGGGATGCGGAGACCGGCGCCGTCTCGCGCCCCGCATTGTTCGCGACAAACGACGAAGTGACGCGCGTGACCTTCGACCTTTCGCCCGCCGGATCGACTTTCGTGATGCTCGCGCCCGACGCGGGCGCGCGGCGCGTCGCGTGGATCGCGCGCGACGGCAAGCGCGTGTCCGCGATGGACCCGCAGCCCCTGTCGCGCAGCGAAGCCCCGGCCGACAGCTTCACGCTCTCGCTCTGGGCCAAGCCGGACATCGACCTGCGCGTGATGCCCGACGAGAAGGCCGAGGGGCGGATCAACGAGACCGGCAAGAACTATCTGATCAACGCCCGCTCGGGCCGCGACATGCACGGCGAGGATAGCGCGGTCGCGGGGCTCGCGCTTGGGCGCAACGGGGCGATGGTGATCGAGCGCGTGAGCCCCGACAGCGTCCCCGCGGTGCTCGTCAGCCGCACCCCGATCTCGGGCTGGACGCACGTGGCACTCGTCTACGATCACGGCACGCCGAGCCTCTATTTAAACGGCAAGCTCGATCGCACTGGCCTCAAGAGTGGGCGACGCGTCTTCGCGGGCGGCAGCGACGCGCCGTCGCCGAGCGGAGTCACTTATTTCTTCGAAGGCAATTCCACTCCGCTCAAGACCGTGCCGCGCGCGCTGAGTGCAGCCGAGATTGCCGCCGAAGCCGCGGACGGCCCTCCACCCATGCCGATCGCCACGACGCCGGTCGCGCTCGAGCGCGGTGAGCATGGCGGTCTGCGCGGCCTGGCGTGGACGAGCGGGCGCTATACGCTCGATAACGGCGGCGCGTTCACCGCCAGGGTGCCCGCTCCGATCACCGTTACCGGGCCTTGGACGGTGCATTTCCAGCCCGGCCGCGGCGCCCCCGATAGCGTGACGCTGCCTCGGCTCGAATCGCTCAGCCACAACGCGGATGACGGCATCCGCCATTTCTCGGGCACCGCCACCTATCAGCGCACGATCCAGGTTCCTGCTGCCGCGCTCGGCAAGGGGCGCCGTGTCTATCTCGATCTCGGCCGCGTCGAAGTGCTCGCCGGAGTTGCGGTCAACGGCAAGGATCTCGGCGTCACGTGGAAGGAGCCCTACCGCGTCGACGTTACCGACGTCGTCCATGCCGGGGCGAACAGCGTCTCGCTCGCGGTCACCAATCTCTGGGCGAACCGGATGATCGCCGACGCCGCGCTGCCCGAGGAAGGCGACTATGTCGACGCCAATTGGGCGATCGGCGAGCATGTCGGCGCGGACGGCAAGAAGAAGCCGGTGATGGCGCGCAAGATCACTGCGCTGCCCGATTGGTACAAGGCCGGCAAGCCCAAGCCCGCGGGTGGCCGCGTGACCTTCAGCACCTGGACCTTCTACGCGCCCGACGAGCCGCTGCTCGATTCGGGGTTGCTCGGCCCGGTGCGGCTCGTCTTCGCGCAGGAGGTCGCGACCAAGTGAAGTACAATCGGCTCGGCAATACCGGCCTGATCGTCTCGCGCCTCGCCTTCGGCGCGCTGACGCTCACCCGCGGCCATCCGATGTCCGGAATCGCCAAGGTGCGGGGTGCCGATGCCGACGCGCTGGTTGGGCAGGCGCTCGAGGCGGGGGTCAACTTCTTCGACACTGCCGATGTCTATGCGGACGGCCAGTCGGAGGAAGTGCTGGGACAGGCGCTGGCCTCCCGCCGCGACGCGGTGGTGATCGCCACCAAGGTCTGGCACCGCATGGGCAAGCCGCTCGTCCAGGCCGGGCTCAACAAGCGGCATATCGAATGGGCGGTCGACCAGAGCCTGCGGCGCCTCGGCACCGAGTGGATCGACGTCTATATCGCGCACAACGAGGACCCGCACACGCCGCTCGAGGAAACGCTCGAAGCGCTCGACGCCGTGGTGCGCGCAGGCAAGGCGCGATACCTCGGCTTCTCCAACTGGTCGGCATGGAAGGTCGCCGCCGCGCTCGAACTGCAAAAGGCGAACGGCTGGGCGCCGTTCACCCACGGCCAGATGTATTATTCGCTGCTCGGCCGCGACATAGAGCGCGACCTGATGCCGCTCCGCCAGCGCTACGGCACCGGTATCACGGCATGGAGTCCGCTCGCGGGCGGCTTCCTTTCGGGCAAGTACGATCGCGACAAGCCCTTGGCGGACGGCGATCGGCTGGCCGCGATCGGCTACATGCCCTTCGATCGCGAAGCCGGCTACGCGCTGCTCGACGATCTCCGCGCGATCTCCGCGGAACTGGGCGTCAGCGTCGCGCAGGTGTCGCTCGCCTGGCTGCTCGCCAAACCGGTCGACAGCGTTATTCTCGGGGCGTCGAAACCCGGGCAGCTCGCAGATAATCTTGCTGCCATCGACGTGACCCTGCCGCCCGAAATCGTCGCGCGGCTCGACGCGCTGACCGCGCCGCCCGAAATCTACCCGCACTGGCATTGGCGCAACGCCGCCGATCGCGCCGCGGAGGAAGCTCTTGGCTAAGAACCCGGAGAATATTACGCCGACATATTGGTCGGCTGCGGCGATCGGTGGAGAATAAGGACATGTTGCCCCGCGCCAATTTCAGCCGCTTTACCGATGCGACGCTTTCGAGCCACGATCAGGTAGCGCGTGCCCTGGGCGGCGAGATCCTCGCCGGCGTCTATCCGCCCGGCGCGAAGCTGCCTTCGGAGGCCGAAATACTCGCGCGCTTCGGCGTGTCGCGCACCGTGCTGCGCGAGGCGTTCAAGACGCTGACCGCCAAGGGGCTGATCGTATCGCGCACCCGCGTCGGCACCACCGTGCTCGACAGCGCGCATTGGAATTTCTTCGACGCCGACGTGCTCGCCTGGAAGGCGGCGCAGGGATTCGATCTCGCCTTCGTCCGCGATCTCGCCGCGATCCGCGTCGCGATCGAGCCCGCCGCGGCGCGCTCGGCCGCCGAGCATGCGACGCGCGAGGACATCGCCGCGATGCGCCGCTGCGTCGAGCGCATGGCCGCCGCGACCGGCAGCGCCGGCGACTTCGCCGAAGCCGATCTCGAATTCCACAAGGCGGTGGGCCAGGCCTCGGGCAACGTGCTGATGCGCTCGCTTGCCGCGGTGATCGAGACTGCGTTGCTCGCCTCGTTCCGGATGAGCTCGCCCGCGCAGGAGGGCGACGTGCACGAAGCCAGCGTGCAGGGGCACGCCCGGATCGTCGATGCGATCGAAGCGCGCAAGGGCGACAAGGCGGCGAAGGCGATGCACGACATCATCGGTCACGGCCTGTCGCGAATCGAGCGCGCGCTCGACGATAACGATTGAATCCAATGGCTTGCGGAATCGCAGCGTAAAGCCATTTGTCGATTCTTCGAATCGCCTTTCGATTGCTTTCGTATTATCATATCCCTAGGACGGATACGGAGCAGCCACCGAAGCGTGGATCGAGGGACGAGGACGATTTTGATGAAAGGCTTGACCGATACGGCGCTGTCGCGTCGTTCGCTTATCCATTGCGGCATCTGCGCGACTGCCGGCACGGCGATCGCCGGCGCCTCGTCGCTCGCCCACGCGGCTTATGCGGCGGTGCTGGCGGGCAAGGAAGCGGTGCACGAATTCGCCTATGGCAAGGTCAAGCTCACCGGCGGGCGCATCAAGCAGCACTACGATCACATCCAGTCGCATTATCTCGCGCTCGACAACGATCGCATGCTCAAGGTCTTCCGCGAGAATGCCGGCCTCCCCGCACCGGGCCGCGACATGGGCGGCTGGTACGATCGCGACGGCTTCGTCCCGGGGCTCACCATCGGCCAGTATATCTCGGGCCTCGCGCGCCTCGGCGCCGCGACCGGCGACAAGGACATTCATGCCAAGGTCGCAGCGCTCGTCCAGGGCTTCGGCGAGGCCTTCGTCAAGGCGAGCAATCCCTATGCCGGCCCCAAGGCGCAGGAGCAGTGGGCCGCCTATGTGATGGACAAGTACGTCGTCGGCATGATCGACGCGTACCGGCTTTCGGGCGTCGAGCAGGCGAAGACGCTGCTGCCGATCATCATCGAGAAGTGCCGCCCCTACATCTCGCCGGTCTCGCGTGATCGCATCGGCAAGGTGAACCCGCCTTATGACGAGACCTATGTCCTCTCGGAGAACCTGTTCCACGTCGCCGACATCACCGGCGACGACAAGTATCGCGAGATGGCGGTCCATTATCTGCTCGACAAGGAATGGTTCGATCCGCTCGCGGCCGGGCAGGACGTGCTTCCCGAGAAGCATGCGTACAGCCACACGATCGCGCTGAGCTCGGGCGCGCAGGCCTATCTCCACCTCGGCGACGCCAAGTATCGCAAGGCGCTCGAGAACGCCTGGGAGTTCATGAAGCCGCAGCGATTCGCCTCTGGCGGCTGGGGCCCCGAGGAGCAGTTCGTCCACCTCCATGAGGGCAAGCTCGCCGCCAGCCTCAAGAGCTCGAAGGCGCATTTCGAGACGCCCTGCGGCGCCTTCGCGGACCTGAAGCTCGCGCGCTATCTCGTCCGCTTCACCGGCGCAGCGCAATATGGCGACGGGCTCGAGCGGACGCTCTACAACACCATGCTCGCCACGCGCCTGCCCGACAGCGACGGCGGCTATCCTTATTATTCGGATTACGGCCCGGCCGGCGAGAAGCGCTATTACCACCAGAAATGGCCGTGCTGCTCGGGCACCCTCGTGCAGGGCGTCGCCGACTATGTCCTCAACCTCTATTTCCACGACGACGACAGCCTGCTGGTCAACATGTATGCGCCGTCCGAAGTCACCTGGGATCGTCCGGGTGGCGCGGTCGAAGTGGTGCAGGAAACCGACTATCCGGCCGAGGACGTGATCCGGCTCAAGGTGCGCAAGGCTGGTAATGGCCGCTTCGCGATGAAGCTGCGCATCCCCGCCTGGACCAAGGGCGCGACGCTCAAGGTCAATGGCGCGGCGCAGCCCGCGACGCCCGGCGAGCTCGCCGTGGTCAAGCGGATGTGGAAGGCCGGCGACACGGTCGAGCTCGTCATCCCGCAGCCGCTCCGCACGCTGCCGATCGACGACAAGAACCCCGATCTCGCCGCGGTGATGCGCGGCGCGGTGATGTATGTCGGGATCAACCCCTGGGACGGCATCGATCAGCAGGCCATCGCGCTGCCGGGCGCGCTCGAGCCGATGCCGGGGCAGGATCAGGCGTATCGGGTGAGGGTCGGCGACCGCAACCTCGTCTTCATCCCCTATTTCAACGTCGATACCGAACGTTCGACGACGTATTTCAAGACTGCCTGACATGCGCCGTTTCGCCGGCAAATGTCTGGTCGTAAGCGGCGGCAACAAGGGCATCGGCCTCGCCATCGCCGATCGTTTCGCGTCCGAGGGCGCGAACGTGGTGATCGGCGCGATCGAGGCCGATCAATCGGCGGCGGAAGCGGCGCTGGCGCAATACGGCGTCGGCGTGGTCACCCGCCAGTGCGACGTGACCAAAGCGGACGACGTCCGCGCGCTCTATGAGGAAGCCGAAGCGTTCGGCGGCGTCGACATCGCCGCCCAGAATGCCGGGGTGATCACGATCGCCAGGGTCGAGGACCTCACCGAGCGCGAATGGGATCTCAACCTGTCGGTCAATACCAAAGGGGCCTTTCTCTGCTGCCAGGAGGCGATCCGGCGGCTGCGCGCCCGCAAGAAGCCGGGGCGCCTGATCAACACCGCCTCGGGGCAGGCGCGCGACGGCTTCATCTACACCCCGCATTATGCCGCATCGAAGTTCGGCGTCGTCGGGATGACCCAGAGCCTCGCCAAGGAAGTCGCGACCGAAGGCATCACGGTCAATGCGATCTGCCCCGGCATCATCCACACCGACATGTGGGACTATAACGATCGCGAATGGGGCAGACTGATGGGCGATTACGCCCCGGGCGAACTGATGGCGGAATGGGTGCGCGGCATTCCGATGCAGCGCGCGGGCAGCGACGCCGACGTCGCCGCGCTCGTCGCCTTCCTCGCCAGCGACGATGCGAGCTACATCACCGGCCAGACCATCAATGTCGATGGCGGCCTGATCATGTCCTGACGGGAAACACGCATGGAACCGCGGATCACCGCCACTTACTGGATCGAAACGGCCTTTCCGCTCGCGCAGGCAGCGGAGACGATGGCGGGCGAGCAATCGACCGGCACCTTCGTCCGCGTCCCCGGCGAGACCGACGAATTGCGCGAGGCGCATGCCGCGCGGGTCGAGGAACTGGTCGAGCTGGGCGAAGTCGCGGCACCGTCGTTGCCCGGCTCGGGGCTGCCCAAATCGGGCGACGCCACTCGCCGCACCGCGCGCGTGGTGCTCTCCTGGCCGATCTCGAACATGGGGCTGTCGCTCCCCAATCTGCTCGCGACGGTTAACGGCAACCTCTCCGAGCTCAAGGCCTTTTCGGGCCTCCGGCTCATCGACCTCAAGCTGCCTCCGGAGTTCCTCACGCGCTACCAAGGCCCGCAGTTCGGCGTCGAGGGCACGCGCAAACTCGCGGGCGTCTACGATCGCCCGATCATCGGCACGATCATCAAGCCTAGCGTCGGCCTTTCGCCCGAGGCCACCGCCGAGCAGGTGCGCGGGCTGGTCGAGGCGGGGATCGACTTCATCAAGGACGACGAGCTCCAGGCCGATGGCCCGCACTGCCCGTTCGACGCGCGCGTCTCGGCGGTGATGCGCGTGATCAATGATCATGCCGACAAGACCGGCAGACAAGTGATGTACGCCGCCAATCTGACCGGCGAGATCGACGAGATGCTCGCCCGCCACGATCATGTCCTCGCCGAGGGCGGGACCTGCATCATGGCGAGCATGAACTCGATCGGCCTGCCCGCGATGAAGGTGCTCCGCGCGCATTCGCAGCTCCCCATCCACGGCCACCGCAACGGCTGGGGCATGCTCGGCCGCTCGCCCGCGATCGGCATGAGCTACATCGCCTTCCAGAAGCTCTGGCGGCTGGCGGGGATCGACCACACCCACGTCAACGGGATCGACAACAAGTTCTGCGAATCGAACGAGAGCGTGATCGCCTCGGCGCGCGAATGCCTGACGCCGATGTTCGACGCGCCCGCTCCCGGCTGCGAGATCATGCCGGTCTTCTCTTCGGGCCAGTCCGCGAAGCAGGCCGCGCCGACATATCAGGCGCTCGGCAGCGTCGATTGCATGTTTGCAGCCGGCGGCGGGATCATGGCGCATCCGCTCGGACCCGCCGCGGGCGTCCGCGCATTGCGTCAGGCGTGGGAGGCGGCGGTCGCGGGCGTGCCGGCCGAGCAGGCGGCGAAGGACGCACCGGAACTGGCCGCCGCCCTGGGCGCCTTCGCCGGATGAGCCTGCTCTACGGCTTCTACGGAGACGATTTCACCGGCTCCACCGACGTGCTCGAACAGCTCGCCGAGGGCGGGGTGCCCGCGGTCCTCTTCCTGCGCGCGCCGGACGCGGCGCTGCGCGCGCGCTTCGCGGGGGTGCGCGCGATCGGCATCGCGGGCGACAGCCGAAGCCGCGCGCCCGAATGGATGGACGCGAACCTCCCCGCCGCCTTCGCCGCGCTGGGGGAGGGGGCGACGGTCCACTACAAGACCTGCTCGACCTTCGATTCGAGCCCGACAACCGGCTCGATCGGCCGCGCGATCGATATCGGGCTGCGCGTGTTCGGCGGGCGGGCCGCGATCCTCGTCGGCGCGCCGCACCTGCGCCGCTACGTCGCCTTCGGCAATCTCTTCGCCGCGGCGGGCGGGGCTGAAGTCTATCGCATCGACCGGCATCCGACCATGTCGCGCCACCCCGTCACGCCGATGCACGAGGCGGACCTGATCCGCCACCTCGCCGGACAGACCGACTCGCGCATCGCGCTGGTCTCGCTCGAAGCGATCCGGGCGGGGCAGGCGGACGCAGCGTTCGACGCTGCCGGTGCAGAAGCGGTGCTGTTCGACGGCGTCGCGATGGAAGACCTTGCGGCGGCGGGTGACGTGCTGCTGTCGCGGGGCGTACGCTTCGCGGCGGGCAGCTCGGGCGTCACGCGCGCGCTGGTGCTCGCCTGGGCCGCGGCGGGGCTGATCGAGGGCAGCCCCTCGGTCGTCTGCGCCAGGCCGGTCGACCGGCTGCTGGTGGTGAGCGGCAGCTGCTCGCCGGTCACCGCGCGCCAGATCGCGCGGAGCGCCGCCGACGGCTTCGTCGCGACGCTCGCCGACGTTCCCGCGCTGCTGCAGGGTTCGTCCGCCGAGGAGACCCGGCTCGCCGATGCCGCGCTCGCCGCGCTGGCGGGGCAGGGCAAGGCGCTGATCCATTCCGCCGAGGGACCTCTCGACACCGCTGCTCCCGCCGCCGGTGAGAAGCTCGGCGAAGCGCTCGGCCGCGTCGCGAACGAGGTGGTCCGCCGCGCAGGGCTCGAACGATTGCTCTTCGCAGGTGGCGATACGTCGAGCCACGGCGTCGCGCAGCTCGGCATCGACGCGCTGACCTGGGCCGCCCCGATCGAGCGCGGCGCCCCGCTGGTCCGCGCCCACGCCGCCGATCCGGCAGTCGACGGGCTCGAGCTCGTCCTCAAGGGCGGCCAGATGGGTGCCGACGGTTTCTTCGAGACGGTGCGGCTGGGCGGCTAGGCCTAGTTTGCCGTAGCTGCTCTCACCGAACCCCTGCGCTCCGTCTGCGCCGAGAGCCAGGCACGTACCGGTTCGTCGAGCCACACCAATACCGCCCAGGCAAAGCCGACGCCCGCGACAATCGTCGCCGCCATCACGCTCCACATCAAAGCCGGGCCCGGTCTGGTGCTCCAGTTCCAGTGCGCGAAGAACAGCACGAACGAATAGTGGACCATGTAGAGCGGGTAGGATAGCCGCCCGCTGATCCTCGCCAGCCGGGCCGTGCTCCGATCGCCCGCGCCGATCATGATGATCAGCGGAAAGACCGCCGTCACGCAGAGCCAGTCGATCAGCCCGCTCCAGCCCGTGATCGCCGGCACCGCGAATATTGCGAGCAGCACCGCCGAAAGCAGAGGGAACGCTGCCGGCACCGTGATCTTCATCCCCAGCCGGTAGATCAGCAGCCCCAGCGAGAAAGAGGCGAGCACCCGGATCGGCGCGCCCCACCAGTCACGCCAGGTCGCCCCGGCGTTCATCGAATCGAGCGACAGCGCCATCCACAACAGCCCCGCCGCGGCGGCGACGGTGATCGCCGCGAGCAATCCACGGCCGATCCGATGCCCCACGACGGCGTAGGCGAGGTTGATCAGATATTCCTGGAAAAGCGACCATGCGGGCCCGTTCAGCGAATGAGTCATGCCCCACATCCCGGGCAGCGCGGGCGCCGGGATCAGGAACAGCGCCAGCGCGAGGTTGAGCACGAACAACCCATAGCCGACGCTGGTGCCCAGCTGGTGTGCGTCGCCGACGAAGGGATTGGTGACATAGCTGATCGCCCCGAGCAGCGCACCGATCACTACCAGCGGCTGCAGCCGGATCATCCGCCGAGCCACATATCCGCCGAGGCCGAGCCGCCGCTCCGGAGATGCCGTGCGCGCCAGTCGCTCGTCATAGGCATAGCCGATCACGAATCCCGACAGGCAGAAGAAGAAATCCACCGCCAGATAGGCGCGGGGCAGCGGATTCTCGCCGGGCTTGAGAAAGACGAGTTCGAGCAAGTGAAAGGCAAAGACCGACAGGGCGGCAACACCGCGCAGCCCGTCGAGCGTCTGATAGTGCCGCTTCATGTCAACGACGTGCGACGCTCATTTTTGCGGAGCCCGGCTCTGACGCTGCAGCACCGCGACGCCTTCGCCGGCCAGTGCGACCTTCGTCACCTTCCCGCCGCCCAGCACGTCGGTCATCGTCGCCGGCAGCGCCACTTCGCGCGGCTCGCGGCCGTGGTTGACGAGGATCACGATCTCGCGGTCCTTGCCCTCGCGCGTCATCAGCTCGACGTCCTCCGGCACCGCGAAATCGCGCGCGACGTCCGCGTCGCGCAGCGCGCCGTCGATCAGCCCCTTCATCACCCCCTCGTCGACCAGCGCGCCGACATAAGTGATCGTGCCCTTGCCGACCTTGCGGCTGATCACCGCGGGCTTGCCGTCGAGCCAGCCATTGGCCTTGCCGTAGCGCAGCACCACCTGCGTGTCGGGCGCGCTGGTCGACAGCATCTCGGCCCAGATCGTCGCCTTGCCGCCGCCAACCTCCACGCTCTCGTCGAGCGCGTAGAATTCCTCCACTTGCCCGCCGAGCAATTCGGCAAGCGGCCCCGGCTGGCGTACCGGATCGAGCCGGTTATATTCGTCCCGCATCCCTGAGCGCGGCCCGAGGATCAGATGCCCGCCGCCGCGGACATAGTCGGCGAGCCGTTTTGCCGTCGCGTCGGCGATCACGTTCAGGCTCGGCGCCACGACGAGCTTGTAGCCGGCCAGCGGCGCCTCCGTCGCCTCGACCACGTCGACCGCGCCCAAGGCATCCTTCAGGGGCTCGTAGTAATCGAGCAGTACTTCGATCTGGTCGTAATCCTTGTGGTGCAGCTGGAAGTCGATCGTCCAGCGGCTGGGATAGTCCTGCAGGATCGCGACCGGCGACACCGGCGTCGTGCCCGCCAGCGCGGGCGAGGCCTTGGCGAATTCGCGCCCGATCTGCTGGACTTCGCCATAGATCGGCAGCGGCTTGCCGTCGGGCCCGACGAGCGAGCCGTGCATCGTCTCCTGGCCGTTCAAGGCATTGCGCCATTGCCAGTAGAGTATTGCGTCGGCGCCGTGCCCGATCGCCTGCCATGCCAGCGCGCGCGTCTCGCCCGGCCAGAGCATGTTGCTCACCGGCGCCCAGTTCACGAAGCCGGGCTGGGTCTCCATCACCCAGAAATTCTGCCGCTTCCACCCGCGCACCAGATCGTGCGTCGCGCCGGCGCGATAAGGCTTCAGATGCCCCATGCCGACATATTCGTCCCACGAGGTGATATCGAGGTCGCGGTTCATCTCGTAGCGGTCGAAGCGGTTCGCCCAGCCGAGCCCGCCGAAATTGATCGTGATGAACTGCTTGCCGCCGACCACGGCGCGGATCGCATCGATCTGGTTCTTGTGGAATGCGAGCCACTGCGACGTGACGAAGCGCTTGAGCTCCAGCATCCAGCCGGGATTGGCCTTGGCGTTGCTGAACGGCACCTGGTCCCAGTCGCTATAGGTCTGCGACCAATATTCGGTCGTCCATGCCGCGTTGAGCTTGTCGAGCGTGCCATAGCGCGCCTTGAGCCACGCCACCCACGCGGCGCGCGCCTCGGGATCGTAGCTCTCGTCGGTCGGTTCGTTGCCGATCTGCCAGCCGATTATGTTGGGCTCGTCCTTGAGGGCCTGTGCCATGCGCGTGACGATGTCGCGCGCGAACTGGCGGTAGCGGCTCGACGAGATCGAGAATTGGCGCCGCCCGCCATGGCCGAGCTGCTTGCCATTGCCGTCGATCTGGAGCGTGTCGGGATATTTCCCGGTCAGCCAGGCCGGCGGCGTGTCGGTCGGCGTGCCGACCACGACCTTCAGCCCGTATTTGCCCGCCAGCCGGACGGCTCTGACGAGCCAGTCCATGTCGTACTTGCCCTCTTCGGGCTCCATCCGGCTCCACGCATATTCGCCGATCCGCACGACGTTCGCGCCGTGCGCCTGCATCAGCCGCAGGTCCTCGGGCCACGCGCTTTCGGGCCATTGCTCGGGATACCAGGCGGAGCCGAGCCATAGACGCTCGTGCGCCGCGGCAAGCGCCTGGGGCGTGGCATGTTGCACCTGCGCATGTGCCGGCGCAGTAGCGAGCAGGAGTGCGGCGAGGATCGTCTTCTTCATCACTTGCTTCCCGCATCGTCGAGGATGAGCGCCCAGTCGTTGCCCGGATTGGGCTCGCCGGGCGGGTCGAACAGGCGGATTCCGTTGTTGGCGAAAGTGCCGATCGTGGTGGTTTTTCCGGTACGCGGATCGAACCATGCGGCGCGGACCCGGGCGCCGCTGATCTTGCCCATTCGGACGTGGAAGGTGCGACCGGTGTACGTGTAGGCGATCGCGTAGCTCCGCCCCCGCGTCGCCGCGACGCGCTCGTAGCGCGGGCCGCTGTCGGCGATCAGCGACTGGTCGGGAACGCGCTCGAAGAACGGGCGCGAGAGGAGCAGGTCCTTCAGGTAATGCATCTGCGTCGCGCCCGGCGCGTCGAGTGCCTCGGTCCAGGACAGCGAGGGCCAATAGGCATTGGCCTGCGTGCCCTTCACGAAGAACTGCATCACGCTGTTCTCGCCATAGGTATGCCCGAAGGCGCCCGCGAGCACCGACCACCACTCGTAGCGTCGCACGTCCGCCGCCTGCCAGCGCGGCTCGGGGACGATGTCGAGCCCGTGCGGGATATTCTCGTAGCTCGGCTCGCCGTCGATCGTCGGCTTGGGCGGCGAGCGCGAGAGATCGTCGGTCGTGTAGACCCAATTGTCCTCGCCGCGCGCGAACAGCATCGTGTCCTGCGCGTAATCCATGTGGCCGGACTGATACATGTCGAAGTCGAGCCACGGCTCCCTGTGGAAGAAGGAAGCCGAGCTGGCGCGGCCGGCGGGATGGAAGGTCATCAGGTGATCCGGATCGATCGCCTTGATCGTGTTGCCCAGCGCCTGCCACGCCTTGAACGACATCTCGGGATAGCGGTCGCCGCCGTTGACCCAGACGAGGTTGGGCTTGCCCTTGTAGCGCTCGGCGAAGAAGCGGCCGATCACCGGCGCGGTCTCGGCGTTCAATGCGCGGGTGTCGATGAAATTGCCCCAGACGGGCACCAGCGCGACATAGATGCCGTGCGCGGCGGCGCGATCGATCACCCAGTCGAGATGGTCCCAATAGTCGTACTCGCCGGGCTTGCCGGGGTCGTTGCCGGGGGTGGTGCGGGGTCGCGTGAGGTCGCCCTCGACCAGCGCCGGGCCCGCGATCACATTGGCCATCTTCGCCTGGTGCAGCGCCATCACCTGGATGACGTTGAAGCCCTGCGCCTCGCGCGCGGCGAGGTAGCGCTCGGTATCCTCGCGGCTCATCTTGAGCAGCAGCCAGGCCGTGTCGCCCAGCCAGAAGAAGGGCTTGCCGCCGGCTTCCAGATAGCGGTGGTTCGCGGAGACCCTGAGCGGCGGCGTGCGATCCTGCGCGGACGCGGCGGATGCCGTCAGCAGCAGCGCGGCGGCGGCCAGCCAGCGCATCAGACCGTCGCCGCCTTGTGGTCGAAGCCTTTGGTGCAATCGATCGCCGCGAAGATCAACGCGGCGAGCAGCACCATCGCCGCCACGCCTTGCAGCGGCAGATCGTAATTGCCGGTCGCCGCGACGACATAGCCGAACGCCACCGAGCAGACGAAGCCGCCGAGATTGCCCGCGGTGTTCATCACACCCGAAGCAGTGCCGCCGTAGCGCCCGCCGATCGCCATGCACATCGCCCAGGCGGCGGGCAGCATCAGGTCCATCACCATGAACGCCGCGCCCGACAGCACGACCACGGCGAGCTTGCTGGTTGCGAGGCTCATCGCGACGAGCAACCCCGCCGTGACCGCAAGGCAGACGCTCGCGATCAGCCGATAGGCGTTGCGGATGCCGATCCGCGCCGCCAGCCGGTCGCACAGCATCCCGCCGAGCAGATTGCCGACCACGCCGAGCAGGAACGGGATCGAGCCGTAGAGCCCCATCTCCGCGACGGTGAAGCCCGCACCCTTGACCATCCAGGTCGGGAACCAGCCGAAGAAGAACCAGCTGCCGAACGCATAGAACAGATAGGCGAGCGCGATCAGCCAGAGCTGGGGCAGGCCGAGCAAACGCCGCCACGGCGTGCCGGCATGACCGCCGCTATCGTCGCTGCCGATCTCGGCGACTTCCTCGGGAGTGATGCCCGGCTGCTCGGCGGGCCGGTCGTGGAACCAGCGCCGCCATGCCAGCGCCCAGACGAAGCCGATCGCGCCGAGAATGACGAACACTGCCTGCCAGCCGAGATATTTGTTCGCCGGCACCAGCAGCAAGGGTGCGAGCGCGCCGCCGAAGCGGCTCGCCGCCCAGACCACGCCCTGGCCGCGCGCACGCTCGCGCGCCGGGAGCCAGCGATAGAGAACGCCGGTCATGTTGGGATAGGCGCCCGCGGCGCCGAGCCCGAACAGGAAGCGCGCGGCGGCCAATTGCCAGAAGTTGCGGCACGCCGCGGTGATCGCCGTGAAGAACGACCACCAGATCGTGATCCGCGTCAGCTCCTTGCGATAGCCGTGCTTGTCGCCCATCGCGCCCGAGGGGATCTCGAACACGGCATAGGCGATGACATAGGCGCTCAGGATCCAGCCCCATTGATCGGGAGTGATGCCCAGATCCTTCTGCATCGTCGGGCCGGTGACGGCGATCGCCAGCCGATCGATGAAGGTGATGATCGACAGCGCGGCGAGGAAGCCGAGGACGAGGCGGCGCTTCTTCATTTGCCGAGACTCGCCAGCACGTCGCGCGCGTGCATCATGCCGAGCTCGGGGCTGGCATAGACCGGCGCGGAAAGGGCGCCTTCGGGCAGGCTCGCCACCACGCGCGCCATCGAGGCCTGGGCGAGGACGATCGCATCGACGCCCTTCATCCCTTCGGTCAGCCCTTCGCCGACGATCCGGTCGTGCGTCGCGCCGTCGCCGGCCATCACCGCCTCGAACGCGCCGTCGCAGAGGTGCTCGACCAGCTCGATCTCCTTGCCCTGCCCGGCGGCGACGCGGCGGATCAGGTCGGCGGTCGGCTTGAGCGTGGTCGGGAGCGTCGCGACCACGCCGATCCGCTTGCCGGTCGCAACGGCCTTTTCGGCCATAGCGCGATCGACGCGGAGCACGGGCTGGTCGTACAGCTCTGCCGCCATCTCGACTGCCTTGCCGATCGACGAGCAGGTGACCATCGCGACATCACAGCCCGCATCGAACGCCGAGCCGACGAGACGGATCACCTGTCGCATCGTCGCTTTCTGGAGGTGGCCCGCGGCGATCGTGTTCTTGATCGTGCTCTCGTCGACGAAGTGGAGCAATTTGACGTCGGCGGGCATCACCCGCGCCGCGATCTCGTTGAACACGCCCGCGAGCATCGGCGAGTTGTGGATGAGTCCGAGCGTGGGCATGCAGAGTTCCTCTTCGTCTATCGCGTGAATTCGTGGGTGCCGGCGCCGACCTCGAACCGGTTGCCGCCGGGCCAGCCCGCGGGCAGCTCGACTTCGGCGATGGTATTGGCGGGGACGGTCAGCTTGAAGCGAGTGAGGCCGGTTTCGTCGCCGTCGGTCTCGGCCTCGATCGTGCCGACGATCGATTCGTAGCGCGCCGAGACGCGGCCGATCGCCAGATACCAGAGCGGCCGCGCGGCGATGCGGCGAAAGCCGGGCGCCGCGGGCGCAATCCCCGCGAGCCGCCGGTAGAAGAAGCCGACAATCGCGCCGAAGGCATAGTGATTGTAGCTGTTCATCGACAGGTCGCCGGTGTCTCCGTTCCAGCGCTCCCACATCGTCGTCGCGCCCTGCGCGGGCATATAGCCCCAGCTCGGATAGCCGGTCTGGAGCAGCAGCCCGGCGACTTCGTCGTGGCGCCCGGCATCGGCGAGCACGTCGAGGATATAGGGCGTGCCGAGAAAGCCCGTCGACAGCTTCATGCCGCGCGCGCGGATGTCGGCGGCGAGGACTTCCGCCGCGGCAGCGCGCCGGTCCTCGGGTACCAGTCCCATGAACAGCGCAAGCACCTGGCTGCACTGGCTGCCGTTGCCGGCAGTGCCGTCGGCCGCGACGAACTCGGCGGCGAACGCTTCGCCGATCTTCGCGCGCAACTCGCGCCATCCGTCGGCGTCGCGTCCGGTAGCCTCGGCCATCTCGGCCATCAGCTCGGCACACCAGGCCCAGTAGGCCGTTGCGCAGAGCACGCGCGGGGTAGTCTCGTCGTCGGGCTTGATCGCATCGGCCGAGAGCCAGTCGCCCAGATCGAGCCCGCGATCGTTGCGCCAGATTCCATCAGGATTGGTGCGCGCGACATAGGCCATCCAGCCCGCCATCGCGTCCCAATTCTCGTCGATCGCGGCGGTGTCGCCGTAACGCTGCCAGAGCTGCCAGGGCAGGATGATCCCTGCCTCGCTCCACCCGGCCGTCACGACGTCGGGGAAGGAGAGCGGCTGGGGGACCACGATCGGATAGGCCCCGTCGCTGCGCTGCGCCGCGCGCGCCTCGAGCAGGAAGCGGCGGATGAAGGGATCGACTTCCATATTGAACGCCGCGGCGTCCATGAACACCTGGATGTCGCCCATCCAGCCCATCCGTTCGTCGCGCTGCGGGCAATCGGTGGGCACCGCGAAGAAGTTCGAGCGCTGACTCCAGCGCGCGTTGTCGAAGATCGTCTGGAGCAAAGGCGCGTCGTGGAAGGTCACCCCGCCGGTCTCGCGGCAGGCGCTGTGGACGACGACGCCCATGATGTCGTCTGCCGTCGGCACGCCCGGATAGCCGGCGACTTCGACATAGCGGAAGCCGTGATAGGTGAAGCTCGGCTCGAACGTTTCCTCGCCCGTGCCCGCGAGCGTGAAGCTGTCGGTCGCCTTGGCGAGGCGGAGATTGGCGAGATCGGCGGTGCCGTCCGGATTGAGCAATTCGGCGAACTTCGCGGTGATCGTCGTGCCCGCCGGCCCGGTGGCGCGGATGCGCACCCAGCCGGGGAAGTTCTGGCCGAAGTCGAAGACGTAGCGTCCAGGCTGCGGCTCGCTGACGCTTCGCGCCCTGAGCGTGCCGGTGCGTTCGAGCAGCGGCGAGGTCTGGGCGATGAGGCGCGTATCGGGCGCCTGCCCTCGCTTCGCCTGCGCCCAGCCCGACGCGTCGAAGCCCGGCAGGTCCCAGCCCCGCTGCTCCAGTCGCGCGTCGCGCGTCTCGCCGTCATAGATCTCGGACTTCGTGATCGCGGAAGTCGCGAGTTGCCAATCGGGGCCGGTCGTCACCCATTCGCTGCCGCCATCGGCGTAATCGAGCCGCAATTGCGCGCGGAAGCGGCGCGGGGCGGGGCCGAAGCCGTAGCGCTCGATCCGCCAGCCGAACGGGCTCGCATACCAGCCGTCGCCCACCGTCGCGGCCAGCGCATTGGCGCCTGGCCGGATCAGATCGGTGACGTCATAGACCTGGTACAGCACATGATCGCGCGCGACGCTGATCTCGGGCGCAAGGATGGCGTCCGACACGGGGCTGCCGTTGATCCGCGCGTCATAGGCACCGAGCGCAGTCGCATAGAGCCGCGCCGCGACCACCGGCCGATCGGCGGCGAATTCGGTGCGCAACAGCATCGCCGGCTCGCTCGGGCGCGGATCGTTGTGGACGTTCGCTCCGCTCGGCACCACCGCCGCCCAGCCGCTCGCATCGAAACCCGGCTCGGTCCAGCCCTGGGGAGGCGAGGGCATCACGCGGAATGCCTTGCTCACGATCCGATCGACGCGGCCATCGGCGCGATGCAGGCGGATCAACGCGGCGAACGCGCCGCCATCGACCGGGAAGAAGCCGACGGTATCCGCCTCGACCAGCGCGCAGACGCTGTTGCGCCCCGGCTTCACTTCGCCCGCATAGGGCGCGAGCGTGCCCCAGAACGGGAGATAGGTGTCCCAGTCGAAATGCCAGTCGAGCGGCGACCTGGCGCCGTTGACCCAGACGCCGCGCAGATGGTCCTTGCCCGCGATCAGCACTTCGGCGCGCACGAGATCGGCAGGCGCGTCGAAATCCATGCGGAAGGCGTGGGGGCGGTCGTCGAGCGCAGTCTCGCTCCACACCCAGCTTACGCCCGCCGCCCGATCGGCGGCGGCGAAATCGTCCTCCGCCTCGATCCACTCGGCGCGCCAGTCCGCGGCCGCGAGCAGCCCGGTCTCGAACCAGGCCGGCTCGGACTGCGCGACATTGCCGTCGGCGTCGGCGGCTTCGACCGACCACCAGACGCGCTGCATCGATGCGAGCGGGGCGCCGCCCCAGGCAATGTCGAAGCTGGCATCGCTCGCCACCTCGCCGCTGTCCCACAGCAGCGCCTCGCCCGTATGCGCGCGGATGCGGTAGCGCGTCTGCACCGCGCCCGGCGCGTCGCTCTCGATTCGCCACGACAGGCGCGGCCGCGCCGCCTCGGTGCCGAGCAGATCGACGCTATGTTCGATACGCAGATCGACGATACGCATGGTCAGAGCGCGAGCCCCAGCCGATAGAAGCGGTTGGCGTTGCCCGCGAACAGCGCACGGCGCTCGTCCTCGGCGAAGTCGGCGGTGATCGCTTCGTATGCGCCCAGATGCTGGTCGAAGCTGCCGAACAATTTGTCGGTCGGGAAATCGCTCGCGAACATCGCGCGGCCGGGGCCGAAAAGCTCGATCGTCTCGAGCACGTAGCGGCGCGCCTGCTCGATGCTCCACGGGCGGAAGGCGAAGCCCATCCCCGAGATCTTGACCGAAACGTGCGGCAGCGCGGCGAGCGCGGCCATCCCGGCGCGCCACTCCTCGAGCCCCTCGGCGCCGACCATCATCCCGGCATGGTTGATGCTGACGGGCACATCGGGATGCCGCGCGACCAGCTCGGCGAGATGGACGAACTGGCCCGGATAGGCCTGCAGATCGAAGCTCAGCCCGTATTTGCCGAGAAACGCATAGCCCTTGGCCCAGGCCGCGTCGCGGGTCACGTCGCGCGGCGAATAGGTGCGGCGCGGATCGGCGTGCCAGTTGACGATATGCCGGATGCCGCGGACGTTGCGCCGTTCGGCGTGCGCGGCGAGCAGGCTTTCCACCTGCGGATCGTCGAGCGCAGCAAAGGCAATGATCGCATTGGGCATGCCGCGCTCGTCGGCCATCGCCTGCAGCCAGTCGGTCTCCTTCAGCGCATCTTCCGGGTTGGCGCCCGCATCGACATGCACGATCCCGCGCACCTCCCAGCCCGCGGCGTCGGCGAAATAGTCGTCGAGGCCGTAATCGCGCGCGATCGGTTCGACGCTGCCATTGGGCCCGTCATCGGCGAAGGGCGGCATCAGCCACGGATAGCGGATGTGCGACAGGTCCCAGAGGTGGACGTGCGCGTCGACGAAGGGGAGCCGGCCGGACATCAGAAGGTGGTCCTTCCCCCTGAGGTGTCGAAGGTCGATGCGGTGGTGAAGCTGCACTCCTCCGAGGCCATGAAGCACACCATCGCCGCCGATTCATCGATTTCGCCGAGGCGGCCCATCGGAATCTTCGAGCGCATGTAATCGACCTGGCTCTGCGGGAGCTGGGCGAGGATCGGGCTTTCGAAGGTGGCGGGCGTGAGCGCATTGGCGATCACGCCCTTGCCCGCGAGCTCCTTGCCGAGCGACTTGGTCAGGCCGATCACCGCCGCCTTCGACGCCGAATAGGCGCTCGCATTGGGATTGCCCTCCTTGCCGGCGA
>JAEWCK010000377.1 GCA_023390675.1 Pseudomonadota bacterium | reverse complement strand
CCGCGGCGCTGATGGCGCAGCGCGGCGCGACGATCGCCGCGGTCGCCCGCCCCGGCACTGACTTCGCGCCGCTGCGTGATCGGATCGGCGATTTGCTCGCGACCGAGGCCGACGTCACCGACGAGCCATCGGTGCGCGCCGCTGTCAAGCGGACGCTCGCGGCGCACGGCCGGATCCATATCTTCTTCAACAATGCCGGGATCGAAGGCCCGGTCGCGCGCATCCAGGACTATCCGCTCGCCGATTTCCGGCGCGTCTTCGCAGTGAATGTCGACGGGGTGTTCCTCGGCCTCAAATACGTCCTGCCGGTGATGCTGGCGCAGGGTTCGGGCTCGATCGTCAACACCGCGAGCGTCGCGGGGCTCGCCGGCGCCGCCGGCATGGCGGGCTACAACGCCAGCAAGCACGCCGTGATCGGGCTGACCCGCGTCGCCGCGATCGAGGCTGCGCCGCACGGCGTGCGCGTCAATTGCATCTGCCCGGGCCCGATCCGTGGCCGCATGATCGACGCGCTCGATGCCAGCGTGGGCCGCAGCGAGGCGGAGAATGCGCGCGGCATCCCCGCCGGGCGCTACGGGCTGCCCGAGGAAGTTGCGGGCATGGTCGCCTTTCTCGCCTCCGATAAGGCCGCCTATGTCAACGGCGCGTGCCAGGTGATCGACGGCGGGCTTGACGCCACTGCCTGAGCGCCGCACGCGCTTGCCATGACCGATCGCCCCTCGACTTCGAACATCGACCGCCTTGTCGCGATCATGGCCCGGTTGCGCGACCCGAAGACCGGGTGCGAATGGGATACGGTGCAGACCTTCGCGACGATCGCGCCCTATACGATTGAGGAAGCTTATGAAGTCGCCGACGCCATAGAGCGCTGCGACATGACCGACCTCAAGGACGAGCTCGGCGACCTGCTCCTCCAGGTCGTGTTCCACAGCCGCATGGCCGAGGAAGCCGGGCATTTCGCGCTCAACGATGTCGTCGACGCGATCAGCGACAAGATGGAGCGCCGCCACCCGCATCTGTTCCTCGGCGCTTCCGAAGGCGGCCATCATCTGTGGGAACAAATCAAGGCCGCAGAGCGGGGGGCGAAGGGGCATGAAAGCGCGCTGGACGGCGTGGCGATCGGCCTCCCCGCCCTCCTCCGCGCCGAGAAGCTCCAGAAGCGCGCCGCGCGCACCGGTTTCGACTGGCCCGATCCGAGCGGCGCACGCGCGAAGATCGACGAGGAACTGGCCGAGGTGGAAGCAGCCCTCACGTCCGAGGAGCGCGAGGAGGAAATCGGCGACCTGCTCTTCGCGGTGGTCAATTGGGCGAGGAAGCTGGGGGTGGAGCCTGAAGCAGCGCTGCGCGCGGCCAACGGCAAGTTCGAGCGGCGATTCAAGGCGATGGAGGTTGAGGCGGGCGATGCGTTCGCCTCGCTCGATCTGGATGCCAAGGAAGCGCTCTGGCAATCGGCCAAGTCTTCCTAGCCGGCGCGCAGGATCGCTGCCGCACTTGCAATGTAGGATTTCAGATGCTTCGCTCGTCCGGTCGGCTGCCCGCCGCCGCTCTTTGACATCTCTGAATCACACGAGCGCGAGCCGGCGATATGGTTTGGCCGCGCCTTCCATGGCCAGTGGGAACATTCGCGATCGAACGCCCCGCGTTGACGCGCCTTCAGCCGTTCCGCATCGCGAATCGCTCATAGTCGCGCGGCGCCATCCGGACCTCGTAGACGGCCCGCTCTCCCTCCATGCTCTGCTCGATCACTTCGCCGTGCTGGTGGAGCCACGCCGCGCCGGCGCCGTCGGCGGGGTCGAGGGCGATCGTGTAGCGACGATGGCCGGCGGTGAGCTGCGCGGCGACGGCATCGATCAGGGCGTCCACCCCCTCCCCGGTCCACGCCGAGACGGGCATGACGTCATCGCGCCTTGCGGCGTCCTCAAGCAGCTGCTCGCGGCACTCGCCGTTGAGCAAGTCGATCTTGTTCCATGCCTCGAAGCGCGGCGTCGCCTCGGCCACGCCGATCTCGGCGAGAACCTGCTCGACATCGTCCTTCTGCGCCTCGCTGTCCGGATGCGCGACGTCGCGGACGTGGATCAGCAGGTCGGCCGAGACGACTTCCTCGAGCGTCGCCTTGAATGCGGCGACGAGCTGGGTCGGCAGCTCCGAGACGAATCCCACCGTGTCCGAGAGGATCGCCTTGTCGATTCCGGGAAGCGAAACTTGCCGCAGCGTGGGATCGAGCGTGGCGAAGAGCAGGTTTTCCGCCATGACGTCAGCGCCGGTCAGGCGATTGAAAAGGGTGGATTTTCCGGCGTTCGTATAGCCGACCAGCGCAATCACCGGCCACGGCGCGCGCTGGCGGCGGTCGCGGTGGAGCGAGCGGGTGCGGCTGACCTGGTCGAGCTCGCGCCGCAGCCGCGCCATGCGGTCGCGGATCAGCCGGCGGTCGGCCTCGATCTGCGTCTCGCCGGGGCCGCCGAGGAAGCCGAAGCCGCCGCGCTGGCGCTCGAGATGGGTCCAGCTGCGCACGAGGCGCCCGGCCTGATAGTCGAGATGCGCGAGCTCGACTTGGAGGCGGCCCTCGGCGGTCCGCGCGCGCTCGCCGAAGATCTCGAGGATCAACCCGGTGCGGTCGATCACCTTGCAGCCGAGCGCGGTCTCTAGGTTGCGCTGCTGCACAGGCGTTAAGGCCGCGTCGAAGACAGCGAGCTGAAGCTCCTGATCTCGCACGGTTTCTGCCAGCACATCGACCTGGCCCGAGCCGATCAGCGTGCCCGGCTTGGGCGCGCGGATGCGCAGCGGCACGCGCTCGACCACGTCGACGCCGATCGCCGCGGCCAGCCCTGCGGTCTCCTCCAGACGCGCGTCGGCGTCGCGCGAGCTGCCGCCGAGGTCCGGATAGACCACGACCGCTCGCGCGCCCCGGGCAAATTCGTCGGGATCGCGCTCGAAACCGGTACTCATAGAGACCCTACTCAGTCCTCGGCGTTCTGTTCCTCGGCGAGGTTCAGCGGGTGCGCCGGCTGGATCGTCGAGACGGCGTGCTTGTAGACCAATTGCGCCATGCCTTCGCGCTGGAGCAGCATGCAGAACAGGTCGAACGCGGCGATCTGGCCCTGGAGCATCACGCCGTTCACGAGGAACATCGTGACGTTCTCCTGCTGACGGCGCACCGCATTGAGGAAGATCTCCTGCAGTACCGGGTTTTTGGACTGATGCTCGCCCACCGCCTCGAGCAGCTGCGCGAGATCGACCGGGCCCGAGGGCATGATCGTCGAGATCGCATGCTTGTAGATGAGCTGCGACTGGCCGTCGCGGCGGAGCAGCACCGAGAAATTGTCGAACCAGGTCACGATGCCCTGGAGCTTGACGCCCTTGACGAGGAACATCGTCACCGGGGTCTTCGATCGCCGCAACGAGTTGAGGAACAGGTCCTGAAGCGAAGTCTGCTTCTCGGCCATAATCATGTCCCTTCTATTCTTGGCGGGATTTGTCCCGCATCGCGCCGGTTCCCGGCGTCGGAGCGCCGCGCCGGAGCGGCGCGTGACGGGGCAGTCTACGGATTTCGTAGCGTCGCGTAAATCCTAGTCCTCGCGGCTCTCGGTGATGCCGAGCAGCTTGAGCTTCCGGTGCAGCGCCGAACGCTCCATTCCGATGAAGCTCGCGGTGCGCGAGATATTGCCCGAGAAGCGGCGGATCTGGACGCGGAGATATTCGCGCTCGAAGCTCTCGCGCGCCTCCTTGAGCGGCGCGCCCATGATCACGCTGGCGCGCATCCCGCCGGCATCGTCCGCCGGGCGCCCGAGCACTTCGGGAGGGAGCAGGTCGAGATCGATCCGCCCGATCCGGTCGCCCGGGGCGAGGATCACCGTGCGCTCCACCACGTTGCGCAGCTGGCGGACATTGCCTGGCCATTCGTAGCTTTGGAGCGCGACCATCGCATCGGGCGCGACTTCGGGCGTCGGCACGCGGCGCTCGGAGGCGTAGTGCGCGACGAAATGCTCGACGAGCACCGGGATGTCCTCGCGCCGCTCGGTGAGCAGCGGTATCGCGACGGGGACGACGTTGAGGCGGTAGTAGAGATCCTCGCGAAAGCGTCCCGCGGCGATCTCCGCCATCAGGTCGCGCGCGGTGGCCGAGACGACGCGGACGTCGACCTTGACCGTGCGTGTGCCCCCGACGCGGCTGAAGCTCTGGTCGGTCAGCACGCGCAGGATGCGCGCCTGAGTCGCGACGGGCATGTCGGCAATCTCGTCGAGGAACAGGGTGCCGCCATGCGCCTGTTCGAGCAGGCCGGGGCGGACGAGATCGCCCCCCTCCTCGACGCCGAACAGCTCCTCCTCGACGCGCTCGGGCTGCATCCGCGCGGCGCTGACGATGACGAAGGGCGCCGCGGCGCGCTGGCTCCAGCCGTGGAGCAGCCGCGCGGCGACTTCCTTGCCGGTGCCCGGGCCGCCGGTGATCAGCACGCGGCTGCCGGTCGAGGCGACGCGCTTCAAGGTGGCGCGCACCGAATTGATCGAGCCCGACGTGCCGGTCAGATCCTCCTCGCGTCCCGCCGAGGCACGCAGCGACGCAACTTCGCGGCGCAGGCGCTCGGTCTCCGTCGCGCGATCGACCATCAGCAGCAGCCGTTCGGCCTCGAACGGCTTCTCGATGAAGTCCGCCGCGCCGCGTCGGATCGCCGCCACGGCAGTATCGAGATTGCCGTGGCCTGAGATCACCAGCACCGGGATCGAGGCGTCGCGGCGCTTGATCTCGTCGAGCAACTCGAGCCCGTCGAGACGCGAGCCCTGGAGCCAGACGTCGAGCAGGACGAGGCTGGGGCGGCGTTCGGCGATCGCTTCGAGCGCGGCGTCGCTGTCGGCGGCGCCGCGCGTCGAGAAGCCTTCGTCCTCGAGCACGCCCGCCACCAGCTCGCGAATGTCGCGCTCGTCGTCGACGACCAGGATATCGAGACTCATGACTTCGGGTTTCCACTAGTACGAGTAAGCACCGCGGGACGCGGCTCGGCGCTGTCCTCGCCTTCGGGCGAGGTGGCCATGTTGGCGAGAAGGTCGGTGTCGAAGCAGATGGTGACGAGCGTGCCGCCGCCCGGGCGGTCGGCGAAGGCGATCGTGCCGAAATGCTCCTCGACTATCTTCTTGACGATCGCGAGGCCGAGCCCGGTGCCGCGGCTGCGCGTGGTCATATAGGGCTCCACGATACGGTCGCGCTCGACCGGCAGCCCGACACCATTGTCGGCAACGGTGAGGATGATGCGGCCCTCCTCGTCGGGACCAAGGGTCAGCACCACTTCGCCTTGCGGCAGCGCCTCCCCTTCCCCACGCGCTTCGATCGCCTCGATCGCGTTCTTGACGACGTTGGTCAGCGCCTGACCGACCTGGCGGCGGTCGCAGATCAGGCCCGGCGCGGGATCGGGCGACTCGAGCTCGAAGCGGATCGCCGGATGCGCGACTTCGTGGAGGAACATCGCCTGGCGCGCGATGTCGAGCAGCGATTCCTGGCGGAACAGCGGTTTGGGCATCCGCGCGAACGAGGAGAATTCGTCGACCATCCGGCGCAAGTCGCCGACCTGTCGGACGATCGTGTCGGTCAGCCGCGCGAAGGTCGAATCCTCCTCGTCGATCTTCTTGCCGTAGCGGCGCTGGAGCCGCTCGGCGGCGAGCTGGATCGGTGTGAGCGGGTTCTTGATCTCGTGCGCGATGCGCCGCGCGACGTCGGACCAGGCAGCGCGGCGCTGGTCGTTCAATTGCTGGGTGATGTCGTCGAAAGTGAGCACCTGCCCACCTTCGTCGCTGGTGATCTTGACCGCGAGCGTGCGCGCTTCGCCGCCCGAAGAGAGCTGGACCACCGCCTCATGCTCCTCGCCGTCGAGCAGCGCGTCGAGCTCGGGCGCGATCGCAGCGAGCGATCGGCCGACCGGATCCTCGTCGCCGTGGCGTAGCAGCGCCATCGCCGAGGCGTTGATCAGCCGCACCTTGCGGTCGCCGCCGATCGATATGACACCGGCCGACACGCCCGACATCACGGCCTCGATCAGCGCGCGGCGGCTTTCCGACTGGGCATTGGCGGAGACGAGCTCGGACCGCTGCGCCTCGAGCTGTTCGGTCATCAGGTTGAAGGCGTTGCCGAGCGTGCCTATCTCGTCGTCGCGCTTCGGTGTCGGCACGCGCGCGGTGAGATCGCCACCCGCGACGCGCCGCGCCGCAGTGACGAGCTGGTCGACGGGGCGAACGAGCCGATCCGCGACGGCGAGCGCGATCAGGGTCGCCAGTCCGACGATGAGCAATGCGACACCGAAAAGCACCGCGTTGAACTGCAGCTGGAGCGACCGCGAACGCGCCTGCAGCGTGGCGAACTCCGACATGATCCGGTCCGCCTCGTTGTTCTGGCGGCTGAGGAAGTCGACATTGTTCGGCGTGGCGACATAGAGGAACAGGTGCCGCGCGCGATCGACCGGCGTGACGACCCACAGCATCTCGGAATCGAAATTGGTGTAGCTGTCCTCGTCGCGCAGCATGTTGAGGACCTGGCCCGATACGCGCTCCGCGAACGCCTCGGGCTTGGGCGCTTCATAGGCATAGAGCGCCACGACGTTCTTCTGGTCCACCACGCGGAAAAGGACGAACTGGAAGAGGTTGCGGTTATAGGTTTGCCGCAGCAGGAAATCCTGCACCGCGGGCGAACGTTGCGGGACGACGGGATAGCGCGCTGCGATATCGCTCGCCATGAAGCGCGCCTCGCCGGTCCAGCGCGAGATGACGAGCTTTTTGCCCTCGTCCGCAAGCGACCGGGTGGAATTGAAGGCGCTGAGCGCTCGCTCCGAGCCCCAGAGCTGGATGCCCGACTGAAACATCACCGATGCGGCGATCACCGTGAGCACGATCGGCACGCTCGCCATCAGCGTGAACACCGCCACCAGGCGCACATGCAGCCGGCCCCCGCCAGCCAGCGCGGACTTTGCCGCGCGGCCGATCGCGATGCGGCGCCCGATCAGGACGATGAGCGCGACATAGGGTAGCAGGTTAGAGATCAGCAGGAACGCGGCCATGCCCGGACTGAGCAGCTGGCCATAAGCGTAGCGCTGGATGTAGACATAGGTTGCGACGGGCACTGCCAGCGCGAGGACGAGGACGACGATCTCGACGAGGCGGGTCGGCGCGGGAAACCGCCGCTTGCGCGGCAGGCTCTCGGCAATCCTCTCGGTCACGGCATCCATTCTCGCCACGCTAGCGCGAGATTGTGGCCGAAAGAACACACAAAATCGCTCAAGCTGTCGCTATTCGGCACCATCCGGGCGATTTGGGCCGACATCGATACCCAGCGTGTCGAGTCGCTTCCTGAGCGTGTTGCGATTGATGCCCAGCGCACGCGCGGCGCGGAGCTGGTTCTGGCCGTGGCGCGCGAGCATCGCTTCGATCAGCGGCCGCTCGACCTCGCCGATGATCCGGTCGTAGAGGCTGCCGTCGTCGAGCGCGCGCGGCTCCTCGATCGCGATCCGCTCGAGCCGGGCGCGCACTGCGGCCTCGATTCCCGGATCGCGCGCGCCGGGAACGACGGCGCTGGCCTCGCCCAGCGCGCGGCGGATCGCCTCGGCATCGATCACTTCGTCGCGGCTGAGCGCGGCGATGCGGCGCATCAGATTCTCGAGCTGGCGGACATTGCCCGGCCAGTCATAGCCCTCGAGCACGCCTACCGCGTCGGCAGCGAGCTGCTTGCGCGGCAGGCCGCTCTCGGCTGCGCGATCGAGGAAATATCGCGCGAGCAGTGGCACGTCCAGCCGGCGTTCCCTGAGCGCCGGAAGCGTCACCGGGACCACGTTGAGCCGGTAGAACAGATCCTCGCGAAATTGCCCGGTCTGGACGAGCTGGCTCAGATCCTTGTTGGTCGCCGCCACGATGCGGACGTCCGCCTTGATCGAGCGCGCGCCGCCGACTGTGGTGAACTCGCCCGACTGGAGCACGCGGAGCAGCCGCGTCTGCGCGTCCATCGGCATGTCGCCGATCTCATCGAGGAACAGGGTTCCCCGTGTCGCCTGCTCGAACTTGCCCGCCACGCGCGCCGCCGCGCCGGTGAAGGCTCCGCGCTCGTGCCCGAACAATTCGGCCTCGATCAACTCGCGCGGGATCGCCGCCATGTTGAGCGCGACGAAGGGCGCGCGGCGGCGCGGCCCCATGTCATGGATCGCCTGCGCGACCAGCTCCTTGCCCGTGCCCGATTCGCCCGAGATCAGCACGGTAAGGTCGTTCGCCACCACCCGCGCGATCACGCGATAGACTTCCTGCATCGCCGGGGAACGGCCGATCAGCGAGGGACCGCCGCCAAGCTCGGCCTCGGGCAACTCGGCAGGCGCACGGCGGCCCTTGGCGATCGCGCCCCGCACCGCCTGGGCGAGCAGATCGAGATCGAAGGGCTTGGGCAGATAGTCGAACGCGCCGACTTCGGTGGCGCGCACCGCGGTCGCCAGCGTGTTCTGCGCCGAAAACACAATCACCGGAAGCCCCGGGTGCTCGGCGGCGAGCGAGGCGACGAAATCTAGCCCATTGCCGTCGGGCAGCACGACGTCGGTCACCAGCACGTCGGGCGCGCCCGACGAAAGCGCGCGGCGAAGCTCGCCGAGGCTTGCCGCAGTGGCGACGTCATGGCCCTCGCGCCGTAGCGCCGCGGCCACCACCGTGCGGATCGCAGCGTCATCGTCGACGACGAGAACCGAGCCCGTCATGTCTTCGCTCTCGGGAGCAGGATGCGGAACACGGTCAGCTCGGGCTCCCTTTCGCGCGCATATTGGACGATCCCGCCCATGTCGCGGACAAGCTTCTCGACCAAGGGCAGGCCGAGCCCCTTCCCTTCGGGCTTGCCCGAGACGAAGGGCTCGAACAGATGCTCGGCGATGTCGGCGGGCGCGCCAGGGCCGTTGTCGATCACGAGGATCTCGATCGGCAGCGGCTGGCGCGGCCGGCCCGCGCCGGTGCTCACCGACATGCCGTGGCGATAGGCAGTGGCGAGCGTGATCCGCGGCTGCGAGAGCCCGGCGAGTGCCTCGGCGGCGTTCTTGATCAGGTTGAGCATCATTTGCTGGAAAGCGTCGGGATCGACGAGCACTTGCGGCAGCGAGGGATCGAAGCGCTCCTCGATCACCATTCCGCGCGCGAAGCCGGCCAGCGCGACCTTCCGCGCGTGATCGAGTAAAGGATAGACGTTGGTAGGCACGAGCTTGAGCGGGCGCGTGTCGGTGAAATCCTGCATCCGATCGATCAAGGCGGCGATGCGGTCGACTTCGGTGGTGATCAGGCCGGTCAGCTCGCGATCCTCGCCACCGCTCGCAAGCAATTGCGCGGCGCCGCGGATGCCCGAAAGCGGGTTCTTGATCTCGTGCGCGAGCATCGCCGCCGCCCCCACCGCGGCGCGCGCGCCGGCGGTGCGGTCGGCGCCCTGCGCGACGCGGCGCGAATGCGGGGCGTGGTGCAGCGTGACGATCCGCCACCCGGGATGATCGGCGATGATCGTCTCGACGAAATCGACGCGGATGCGGGGCCCGCGCACGGCCTCGATCTCGATGTCGAACGCCGCGAAGCCGCGCCCATCGCGGCGGTCGGCATAATCCTCGGGCGGCGAGAGCACCGCGTCATAGGGCTGGCCGACCATGCTCGTCTCGGAATGGTTGAGCAGCAGCTCGCACGCCGGGTTGGCGTGGGCGATGCGGCCGTCGGGATCGATCACCAGCACGGCGACGGGAAGCGCGGCGAAGAGCTCGCCGAAGG